>JAOUPE010000062.1 GCA_029880025.1 Caldifarciminota bacterium | reverse complement strand
TATCGGTCCAGACGACAAGGTAATTTGTCCCATCAAAGGCAACGGCTGGACTCCATTTGCGAGACCGAACAGTTGAAATTGGAATACCGTTTGTGTCAAGCACGACACCTTCTTGAGTCACTCGGGCACCATAAATATCCCCTGCAAAACTACTGCGCTCATCTCTCCAGACGACAAAAAAGTTAGTCCCATCAAAAGCAATGGCTGGGGCCCATTGGGAATGGATTGCAGTTGATATGGGAATACTGTTTGTGTCAAGGACTACGCCATCTTGATTCACTCGAGAACCGGTGATATCATAGGCATTGCTTGTCCAGACAACGAGATAGTTGGTCCCATCAAAAGCAACTTGGGAATCAAATAGAACAAATGTTGTACATATTGGAATACCGTTTGTGTCAAGCACAACACCATCTTGATTTACCCGCGCACCATAGAGGTCTGGAGTAGGAGTGTTTAAGTCGAGCCAGATAACAAAATAATTAGTTCCATCAAAGGCAATTGAGTGCCCTACTTGGGGTCCCGGTCCATCGATAATTGGAATACCGTTTGTGTCAAGGACTATGCCGGCTTGATTCACCCGGACACCATAGACATCGTATCCCCGACTGCTTCCACAAAGTAAAAAATAGTTGGTTCCATCAAAGGCAATTGAGGAAACTGTTTCTAAATAATAGGCTGAGGTGCAAATCGCAATACCGTTTGGGTCAAGCACAATACCATTTTGATTCACCCGCGCACCATAGACATCACGACGCCCACGCCGGTCTATCCAAACAACCAGATAATTGGTTCCGTCAAAAGCAGCTGATGGATAATATTGTTCATTTACTACAGTGGAAATAGCGATGCCATTCGGGTCAAGCACAACACCATCTCGATTCACCCGGGCAAAAAGAATGTCTTGTTGGACTTCTCCCAGGTCCCAGACAACAAAGTGATTGGTGCCACCAAAAATTACTGAGGGGTTCCACTCCAGATATGGTACGGTTGATATGACGATACCGTCTGGGTCAAGCACAATACCATTTTGATTCACCCGGCAACCATAAATATCATAACCCGAAGATGGCGCATTCCGAATATCCTGCCAGACAACAAGATAGTTTGTGCCATCAAAACCTACCTCAGGATTTTCTTCTTTAACTGACGAGGGGAGATAAACGATATTGGTATCAATTAGAAATTCGCCAGTTCGGGTAGCAGGATTCGAGTTTCGGGATGCACCTCGTGGCACGCCTTTGACACTTTGAGTTGCAGATTGGCGGTAAAGAGTTCCTTTTTCAATCGTCCCATTTACATGAAAAGGTATTTCTTTCATTTCAGTTGGTGAAGCAAATAGACCAACGAATAAAAGCATAATGCCTAAAAATAAAAATTTAGATATTAGGACCCTGGATTGTAAAGTTTGGATGTAATCTAAATTAAAACCCTGCATCACTAAAAGCTTAATAAACCTACAGAAATTGTCAAGCAATTAATGTATTTATCCAACCACCTGTTCAGGAATGGTATAATAAGAGAATTCGGAGGAGCAATAAATTTTGATATGATAAATTTAATAAAATAATAATTCCTGAATATCAGGGTGGATTGGTATATACGAGACAGAATCGAGTAGTTTCGATTAAGCATTTATTGACAATTACACCAGTCTTGGATAATATTATTATACAAATAAATGCCCAAAGGCCTTGTTATCTTTCCTACTTACAACGAAGCGGAAAATATTGAGAAAATAATTAATGCGGTGCTGGCTCAATCATCCGAACTCGATGTCCTGGTAATCGACGATAATTCACCGGATAAAACCTGGCAAATCGTTGAACAGTTGAAAACCAATAACCCGAGAATTAACCTGATTCGCCGACAAGGAAAATTGGGCTTGGGCACTGCTTATGTCGTAGGGTTCCGCTATACCTTAACCAAAGGTTACGACTATTGCTTTGAAATGGATGCTGATTTCTCTCACCCGCCCGAAGATTTGCCGAGATTCCTTAGCCTTATGTCCGATTATGATTTAATCATTGGTTCAAGATATTGTGATGGTATTTCGGTGGTGAATTGGCCAATTAAACGATTGCTCTTGAGTTATTTTGCCTGTCTGTATGCCCGAATCGTAACCGGCTGCCCGATTCGAGATTTGACCGCTGGTTTCAAATGCTATAGCCGCAAGGTCTTAGAAAGGTTAGACTTGAATAAACTGAAAGCGGATGGCTATGGTTTTCAAATTGAAATTGATTACATGATTTGGCGTAAAGGGTTTAGAATCAAGGAAATTCCAATCATTTTTGTCGAACGGCGAGTCGGTGTCTCAAAGATGTCTAAACGTATCATCTGGCAAGCATTTTTCCTGGTCCTAAGACTACGTTGGCAAAGATTATTAGGTTTGGAATAACACTGAATTTAACCACGAAAACACGAAAGCCACGAAAAATTTTAACCCAAAATTGCCGACCAGGGTTGATTTATTCGCTTTTTGTGCTTTCGTGGTAAAAGGAAGTTCTTCGAAGTCAACCCAGGCTTGACAAATATTGAAAAGATAAGTATACATTAATCAATGGAGGCAAACCGTGAATGATTTTCTAAAAGATTTGATGGATGAAGTATCAGCAAAAAAAGTTGCCTATGGCGATTGCCGAATCGTTGAAACCGAGCAAGAAAATATCGCCGTGCGCAACGGGGTGGTCGAAGCAATTACCCTGACCCATGATTTGGGTTTCGGAGTTCGAATATTAAAGAATAACGGCTGGGGATTTTCTTCGTCGAAAGAACTGACCAGGACGGAAATGGGCAAGGTGGTAAACCAAGCATTGTCAATCGCCGAAAGCAGTGAACGCGTGCCCGGAAAGCCAGTAAAACTGGATGAACTGCCTCCACAAAAAGGTAAATACGCTACCAAATTCGTCAAAGACCCGTTCCAGGTACCGCTGAGTGATAAAGTTAATCTATTATTGTCATGTGATAAAATCTTACGCGCCAACCCAAAAGTTAAAATCGGTGCTGCCAGCCTTTCCTTTTTTAGAGTTAAAAAATATTTTGCCTCGACCCAAGGGGCTTGGATTGAACAAACGATATTGTTCTCGGGCGGTGGTATCTTCTGTTATGGAATGCAAGACGGTGAGATGCAGCGCCGTTCTTATCCTACTTCATTTGGCGGCAACTATGCACAAAAGGGTTACGAATTCGTTGAGGCAATGGAATTGGTTGAAAATGCCGAAAAGACCCGAGAAGAAGTCCTGATGCTGCTTTCGGCTGAACCATGCCCCCAAGCCAGGACCACCCTGATCATCGGTTCCAATCAACTGGCTTTACAGGTCCATGAGTCAATCGGTCATCCTACCGAGTTGGACCGGGTCTTGGGTACTGAAGAATCCTATGCCGGGACCAGTTTTGTAACCTTAGACAAGCTTGGAAAATTTCAATACGGTTCGGATAAGGTTAATGTTTATGCCGATGCTACAATTGAAGGTGGTCTGGGAACCTTTGGGTTTGATGATGAAGGAGTGCCGGGTCAACGATTTCCAATCATCAAGCAGGGAACTTTCTCGAATTACTTAACCTCCCGTGATACGGCACCGGTTTTAAAACAAAAATCGAACGGCACGGCTCGTGCCTCAGGCTGGAATCGAATCCCTTTGATTCGTATGACCAATATCAATCTGGAACCCGGAACCTGGCGATTCGAAGATTTGATTGCGGATACAAAAGATGGGATATATCTTGATACCAATCAGTCCTGGAGTATCGATGACAAGCGATTGAATTTCCAGTTTGGCACCGAAATCGCCTACAAGATTGAAAACGGAAAAATGTCAAAGGTTTATAAAAACCCAATCTATACCGGTATCACTCCTGAATTTTGGCGGTCCTGTGATGCGGTTGCTAACCGAGATTCCTGGATTTTATGGGGTTTGCCCAATTGCGGTAAAGGTGAACCGGGTCAAACCGCTTATGTCGGGCACGGCACCGCACCAGCCCGATTCCGTAAAGTAATGGTTGGAGCAGCAAAATAATCTCAGAAATATAAAACATGAACTTTCGACACAAAAGGATTGGTTCGGCTAAAGCCATCATATTAAAAAGATTGACCCGGTTTTTTATCTTTTATCTTTTAGTTTTTGTATTCCCGGGTTGTGTCTATTACAATACGTTTTACAATGCCCGCAACTATTACAAGCAGGGCTTAAAACTTTTAAAGAATAATCCCAATGCCGCCAAAACCAATTTCGAAAAATCGATTGAAAAATCGGCGATCGTGGTCAAAAAGCATTTCCGCTCAAAATGGGCAGACGATGCGCTGTTTTTAGTTGCCATGTCTTATTATCACATGGGCGAATACGTCAAGGCAATTAAGAATTTCGATGATTTGTTGGTGGTGTTCCCAAATAGTAATTATCAGGACCAGGCAAAATATTATCGAGCATTAGCTTATCTAAAAGATAATGACTATGGCGCCGCATTAGTCATTCTCTACGACCTTAAGGAGAATTCGCCGAAATTTGCTTCAGCTGCCGCATTCCAGATAGCACGGTCATTCTATTTGAAAGAAGAGTATGCCCAGGCAATCGATTCAATCAGCTCATTCATAAAAAATTATCCAAGAGCTAAGGAACGTAATGGTGCAGGTTTGATTTTAGCGGAAAGTCATTTCAAATTAAAAGATTGGGCACCGGCGGCTTATTGGTTTAAAGATTACCTCGGACAAGGTAGAATCGAACAAAAAGAGCGGCTCGAGAAGACCCTGAAGCTTGCCGAATGTTTGCTTAACCAGGGCAAATACGATTCGACCCGAATCCGGCTTACCCAGGACTTCAGTCGTTATCCGGATTTAGCCAACCAGGCAAATTTGCTAATCGGTAAATCATTGTTAGCCGAGAATAATATCGAGGTAGCGTGTCAGTCCTTAATCCGAATTAGAACCGGTGATTGTGCGGCTGAAGCTTATTTTCTGATGGGTAAATTGTATGAAGAGGACAAAGAGTTTGAGCCGGCAAGTGCTTATTATGATACGGCAAGCCAGTTCAGTCCTAATTCGGAATTCGGCATTCTGGCTAAAAAACGCCTTTCGCTCTTGGGTCGGATTCAGACCAAGAGTTCAGAATCAAAAGACCGAGCCGAAGCACAGTTCTTATTAGCCGAAGTTTATAGCATGGTTTTGAATGAAGACGAAGCAGCAATTAACGAGTATCAGAAAGTATACGATTCATTTCCGGATAGCTATTATGCGCCGAAAGCGCTCTATGCCCAAGCCTGGATAATGGAAAATCGTCTAAGCCAGGAAAATTATAAAACGATTTTGGAAACGATTATTAGCAAATATCCAAGGACGACCTATGCTAATTCGGCACGCCGGTCTTTAGGACTACCGGAAATCCAGTTAACGCCAAAAGATACCGCCACCCCTAAACCACCAAAAGAATCTTTACCTGGTTTTTTACCGCCGAAATCCGAATCGTTACCGCCTCCAAAGCCGGAATCGCTCATGTTCCAACAAGAATCACTGCCGGAAATTAGGTTTAAGCCTTCGCAGCCAAACGAAACAATTGTCAAACCACCTATACCAGAAAAGCGAGAAGCGATAAAACGCGAGCTGGAAATACCGCCAATTGATTCCAACCTTGTGACCCCAAAAACCGAGGAGATGGCTTCGCAACCAGCCGAATCTATCATTCAAAAAGAGGTGAAGATAACACCAACCAAACCGGAGACTCTCATTATTAATATTGCGCCAATCCATTTTGATTTTGACCGTTCTGATATTAAAACCGGCGATGCCGATATTTTACAAACCGCCGCCCAACAATTGAAGAAGGGTTCGATACCAAAGGTCTTGATTGAGGGTTATACCGACCCAATTGGTACTGAATCCTACAATTATTCCTTAGGTTTACGCCGGGCTAATTCGGCTCGAGCCTATTTAATCAAGCTGGGTATAAATAAAGAGCGGATTTCAACCATCAGCTTTGGCGAAAACAAACTCTTAACCACTGATTCATTAGAATATTGGAAGAATCGGCGTTGTGAATTTGTAATACAAAATGAAGATTGAACGCGCCGAGCTAATCAAGAAACTGTCCTTAAGTGATACGGTATTTGCCTTTGACTTAGCATCAAAAACAATTGCCCGAAAAGCTAAACCCGGACAGTTCATTCAGATTCGGATTTTTGATTCCTTTGACCCATTTTTAAGACGACCCTTTTCATTTGCTTCGGTCTTGGGTGACCGATTTCGTATCGTGTTTCGTGTCCGGGGCAAAGGAACCAAAATATTATCCCAGTGCCATTCTGGTCAGTATCTCGATATCCTGGGTCCGTTAGGCAAGCCAATAGCCCAATTGCAAAACCAAAGATTAGTTCTGATTGGTGGCGGTGTTGGTATCGCACCTTTATTCTTTTTAGCCCAGAGGCTTGGACCAAGCAATCATTTAACCCTTTTGCTTGGTGCGAAGAATCGAAAAGAATTGATTATGCTAAAGGATTTTAAAAATTTGACGAAAAATATTGCGTTAACTACCGAAGACGGCTCTTTCGGGAAAAAAGGGAAAGTTACCGATTTGTTAAGAAATTCGGAATTCGGCATTCGGGATTCGGGATTGAAAATATTCGCTTGTGGTCCCTGGCCAATGTTGAGGGCGATACAAAAGCGATTCGGTTCAATTCCAGTCTACGGCTTTTTAGAAGAACGCATGGGTTGCGGTACCGGAATCTGTTTTTGCTGTGCGGTGAAGAAGAAAGACGGCGGTTATTTACGGGTCTGTCAGGAAGGACCGGTGGTTAATCTGAGCCAGGTTGAAATATAATATGGACATTTCGATTAAGATTAAAGACACCGTTTTCGCCAATCCGATTCTGCTGGCTTCAGGCACTTTTGGTTATGGTAGCGATTTTGTTTCGGTAATCAACCAGGTCGGTGGTTTCATTACCAAGGGGATTACTTTAGCGCCAAGAATCGGCAATCCTGCCCCGCGAATTTATGAATTGCCCGGTGCGATTCTCAATTCGGTTGGCTTAGAAAATCCGGGCGCCTTAGATTTTCGTAACAAGATTCTGCCCAGACTCAATTTCTCTACGCCCCTGATTGTGAATATTGCCGGATTCGATACCGCTGATTTTTCGACAATCGTTAAGATTCTCGATTGTGACCGGATTGCTGGCTTTGAGATTAATATTTCCTGCCCCAATGTCAAAACCGGCGGCGCGATTTTTGGTCAGGACCCTAAATTAACCGAACAGATTGTAACCGAAGTGAGACGCGCAACCAAGAAATTGGTGATTACCAAACTGACCGCTAATTTTATTGACCCGGTAAATACCGCCCAGGCAGCCGAATCGGCGGGAACCGATGCAATATCGCTAATCAATACTCTTTATGGATTAGCCATCGACCTTAAGGAGCAGAAGTATTTTTTAGGGGGTAAAACCGGTGGTTTATCCGGACCGGCAATAAAACCTTTTGCCCTTTTCTGTGTTGAACGGGTAAGCAAGGCAATAAAAATTCCAGTGATTGGCGGGGGCGGTATTGTCAATGCAACCGATGTTTGTGAGTTCATGCTGGCTGGTGCCAGTTTGGTGCAAATTGGCAGTTTAAATCTGATAAACCCGTTCGCGGCTTTCGATATCCTCAAGGACTTGAAAAAGTATATGAAAATTTATAAAATAAAGGCAATCAGACAAATTATAGGTAAAGTAAGGAGTAATGATGACAAAAATAATACTTGCGGTTAATGTTGACTCCTTGCCCAAGGCAAAACGTTTGTATCGACGCACCCAAGGCTGGATTGATGTTTACAAAATTGGCATCGACCTCTTTTCCCGTACCGGGCCGCGGATTGTCAAACTTTTTGTTGACCATGATGCTGAAGTCTTTTTGGATTTGAAGTTCTGTGATATACCTTCGGTCGTTGCCAATGCCGTATTAGCGGTGGTGAAGATGGGGGTGGACATGTTTACAGTCCATACCACCGGAGGATTACAGATGATGCGCGAGGCGGTAAAGACGGTGGATGATTTTTGTAACAAGAAGCGCCTAAAAAAAAGACCATTAATTCTTGGAGTTACGGTTCTTACCAGTTTAGATGAAAAATCG
>JAOUPE010000061.1 GCA_029880025.1 Caldifarciminota bacterium | reverse complement strand
TCTCACCCAGAACCATATCATCGGCATCAAGATAGCAGACACTGAAACATGCGGCTGGCCAGCAAGAAGAAGTTCCACCACTTTCCGCAAAGCAAGCAGTAAAATTCAGTTCGAGCAGTGGACCTGGCACGTAAACCGTCTGACTCAGTCGAGCCCACCCGGGATTATCATATTGGTAAGCATACGCTTCGTAGTCAGGGTCAGGATGATATGATTGGTCACGATTCATATAATGTGTACCGGAACCGTTAATGAGCTGAGTCCAACCAACTTCAAGTTCTTGCTCGAAATCGCCATTGACCAGTAGCTCTTGGGAAAATGCTAAGGAAAGAAATACTATGAACAGTAACGATAGAAAGTATCTCATATATTACCTCCTTATCTATAAATCTTAATTCTATAGGAAAGTCATTTATTATATTATATCATTTTTTCTTGTCAATTTCAATAATTACCTGGGATAAGAAAAGGCATTATTTTCGAGATTGTTAATTGAATAATAATTATCCGGTCAATCCCTGGGTTTTACTTAAGGAATAAAAGTTTTGTGACCGATATTCTTTTACTATCCTCGATACGCAAAAAGTAGATGCCGGGTTTGAGGAAAATCAGAGGGACACTTACCGTATTTTTGCATTCTAAAAGAAATCTACTAAACTGCTCGCTCGATTGTCCCCTAAGCCATTCCTTAGGTGACCCTGTAGATGACTAGTAAGTTCCACCGAGATTGTTGTTTTGGTCGGGACTAGGAAGTCCCTCCTACACAGAAGGTTGATTGTCGGAGAGGCTTCCTAGCCTCGATTCTTTTAGGTCGGGACTGGGAAGTTCCTCATCAAGAGAGAAGGGATTTAAATGCTCTGCCTCTTCGGCTAGCTCTGAGGTCTGTGCCGTTAGAATATCTCTCGTAAAAACCCTGTGGTTCTTACTCCTGGCTTACCGCTATTTGACCTCGATATATTTAGGTTGGGCAAAGATGATTCTGCCCACCGATGTGTCCAAAGAACCAATCACTACTGCGGTAACATCTTTTCCGACATATCGGGCTGCACCATCAATCACGACTTTTACTCCACCTTCGAGATAACCGATTCCTTCATTTGCCTCTTTGCCTTTTTTCATCACTTTGACGATGATTTCACTGCCCGGCAGATAGGCTGGTTTTAAAGCTTCGTAGAGTTCATCTAACTGAATGACCGAGATGCCGGATAGGGTCTGTTTCATATCTGGGTCAACCGTCAGCACGGTTGCCCGATGCCGACGAGCTAAACCATTAATATTTTTTGGGTCGTTAAGGGTTTTGAGTAAAGTTACCTTGATTCCCCTCAGTTTCTTTAATCGAGCAACACAATCCTCGGCTCGGCGCACCAGATGCACGGTTTCATTTTTTTCGTTTTGTGGTTTGCTGGCAAAACTTGCCGGGTCAGCCAGCAGAAATTTACCATAGATAAGACCAAATTGTAAAAATTCACCAATCCGACCATCAGCCAAAGTCGGAAAATCCAAAATAAATACTCTGTCTCTTCTAAATAACACACTAACCTCCTACGTTTCATATCAGAATTCTAAACAATCGTAAATTCTAATGCTTCTTTTACCGAACGACAAGATAGTAGTTCAATAACTTTAGTCTTGCCGTCCACTTTTTGATTAGGCATAACCAATCGACGAAAACCGATGCGAGCCGCTTCTTTGATTCGGTTCGTAATCTGACCGACCGAACGCACCTCACCACCCAAACCAACCTCACCCACCACTACTGTATCCTGGGCGATTGGTTTGTTGCGGATTGAGGAGGCAATCGCCATCACGATTGCTAAATCAGCGGCTGGTTCTTCGATGCGTAATCCACCAACCACATTCAGAAACACATCCTGATTTCCGGTTTGGATTCCGCCCCGACGCTCAATGATACAGAGAAGCATCGATAACCGGCGAAAATCAAAACCGGTACAAACTCTTTGCGGTATCGAATAAAAAGTCGGGGTGGCTAAGGCTTGAACTTCAACCAAGACCGGTCGTGAACCTTGTAAGGTTGAGACCACAACCGAACCTGAAATCGCTTCGCCCCGACCCGCCAGAAAGAACTGGGAAGGATTGGCTACTTCAACCAGACCATGCTCGGTCATTTCAAAAATCCCAATCTCATTGGTCGAACCAAACCGGTTCTTGGTAGTCCGCAAAATCCGGTATTGTTGAAAACGTTCACCTTCAAAATAGAGGACCGTATCAACCATATGCTCCAAGGTTTTTGGTCCGGCAATCGCCCCGAATTTAGTGACATGCCCGATGACGAAGGTTGCCACCCCTTTTTCTTTTGCCAGGCGTAAGAGGTCAGCCGCACACTCCCGCACCTGACCAACACTGCCCGGGGCACTGCTCAATATCGATTTATAGATGGTCTGGATTGAATCAATCACCAGTAATGACGGATTCAGTTTTTCCGTACTTTCCAAAATACTCTCCAGTTCGGTCTCGGGTAAAACAAAAAAATTGTCGGTGGCGAAACCAAGCCGTTCGGCACGGAGTTTTAATTGCTCGGCTGATTCTTCAGCCGAAACATAAAGCACCGTTTCACCTTTACTGGCAAGATAACTGCCGACCTGCATAATCATGGTGGATTTGCCAATGCCCGGGTCACCACCAATCAAAATCAATGAACCTTTGACGATTCCACCTCCTAAGACTCGATTCAATTCATCGAATCCGGTTTTAGTTCTGATTTTAACATCTGGTTTAAGTTCGGATAGCCGAAACGGGGTAGCAGTTCGCTGCTTTTCTTTACCCAATTTCTTACTGACCATCACTTCTTCAACCAGAGTTCCCCAGCTTCGACAGGAAGGGCATTGACCCAACCAGCGTGGGGTCTGGAAGCCACAATTTTGACAGACGAATACGGTTGTTTTTTTCATGATTCAGTTGTTGGTCATTAGTTAATAGTTTTTAGAGTCAGACCAGCAACTAAAAACCAACGGCTAACAAATGTTGGCAAAAATTATTCTCCTTCTTCACTGGTAATTTCGGCTTCTGGTTCTTCAAGCCTTGCTAAATTTTCGAATCGCATGCAATCTGCCAAAAAAGCCAGTTTGAATGAGCCGACCGGACCGTTGCGTTGCTTGGCAATGTTCACTTCGGCGATTCCTTTATCCGGGGTTTCCCGGTTATAGAATTCGTCGCGATAAAGAAGCATTACCAGGTCGGCTTCTTGTTCGATTGCGCCGGATTCACGTAAATCAGAAAGTTGTGGTTTTGGCTTTTTGGGTTCTCTTCGTTCGGGCATTCTTGAAAGTTGGGAGAGGGCGACTACCGGCAGGTTCAATTCTTTTGACATTGCTTTTAAGGCACGAGAAATATCGGAAATTTCCTGCTGTCGGGATTTGGCAAGCCGTTCATCCCGTGCTCCCTCAATCAGCTGAAGATAATCGATGATTACCATGCCCAAATCCGGTTCTTCGGACTTGAGCCGACGTGCCTTGGCACGAATCTCTAAGACCGGCAGGGCGGCACTGTCATCAATAAAAATCCGAGCCTGGGAGATTGGTCCGAGCGCGGTCGTAAGTTTGGTCCAGTCCCGACGGGTAAGTCGACCTCTTCTTAAATCGCGCAAGGAGATATGTGCCTCAGCACAAATGATCCTTTGGGCTAACATGTCTTTTGACATTTCTAAGCTGAACACGGCAATCGGAACATTATTTCTCAATGCGGCATTGACCCCGATGTTTAATGCCAGCGAAGTTTTGCCCATCGAGGGTCGACCCGCGATGATTATGAAATCGCTGGGTTGAAAACCACAGGTCCGTTCATCCAGTTCATAATATCCGGTCTCGACCCCGGTTATTAAACGGCGCTTCTCATGTAAATCTTCGATCGTCTTTACGGTGGTGCGTAAAAGTTCTTTTAAAGGCAAAAAACCTTTGCGGATGTTTTTCTCCTTGATATCGAAGATGAGCTGCTCGGCTCGGTCTAATAAGGCATCGGCTGATTTTGAATCATCGAAACTCTCCTGGACAATCTGAGATGCCGACTGAATCAGGCGGCGCTGCACCGATTTTTCTAACACCAGCTTGGCATGTTCCTCGATGTGCGCCGCGGTCAGCACTGATTCTAACAGGCTGGATAAAAATTCTTTGCCGCCGACATTTTCTAATTCTTTCATTCGATTCAATTCATCGGCGACGGTTACAAAATCGGCTGGTTTATTCTTTTCAAATAATGATACCACCGCTTTAAAAACTTTGCGGTTACTTTGCAAATAAAAACATTCTTCGTTAATATACTGCAATGCCTTAGGAATGCCTTCCGGGTCAAGCAGCATCGCGCCTAAGACCGCGGCTTCGGCATCAAGCGCTTGAGGCGGTTTTCTTTCGACCGACATAAATATTATCAGCCTTCTTCTTTATTCTCGGTTGCTTTGGTTTTTTCTTCGACCACTCGCTTTATGGCGTAGCGGTAGGGGTTTTCTTCAAGGTTAATTTCATTTTTCTCGATGGCTTCGATTACTCTTCGTGCTTCTCGGGAAGCCTTAATAACCGCTTCGTATTTATTATCGAAACTTTTCCAAATCTTTTCGATAGTGATATATTTCATCGTTAATTCCTCCTTGATTTAAATTTTAGGCTGAACTTAGTGAGACGTTTCGTATTGAGCCGTTCGGCTTGGATGATTGCCAGAACATTATCCACCGCAACTTTTAAATCATCGTTGCGCACCAGATAATCGAATTTTGGCATTGCCGCGAGCTCGGCTTTCAGATAATTGGCACGCCGGGAAATTTCGGTCTTTTCTTCAGCCCGCCGGGACAAGCGATTTTGTAATTCAGTCAGATTTGATGTGGTGATGAAGATTGCGACCGAATTAGGGAGAAGCCGTTTGATTGATTTCATGCCATGAGTATCCAAATCCATAATCACATCCTTACCTTTACCCAGAATTCTTTTAATTTCTTTAACCGGTGTGCCATAATAATATCCATAAACCTTGGCGGTTTCGACGAATTCGCCCTGATTCCTTTTCCGCTCAAATTCTTTCCGGTTAAAGAAAAAGTAATCACGACCGTTGATTTCGTCGGGACGTTTGGGTCGGGTCGTGGCTGAGATTGAATAGCCAATATTTCGGTCCTTTTGAGCCACTTCATGACAAATCGTGGTCTTACCAGCACCGGATGGTGAAGAAAGGACAATCAAGAAAGGCGTATGTTTATTTTTTTGTCTATTCGACATTTCTAACTTGTTCTTTAAGTTTTTCAATCTCTTCTTTCATCGCAATCGCTTTTTGGGAAATGAAAAGGTCACGGGCTTTGGCGGCTAAAGTATCGGTTTCGCGTAAGATTTCTTGGAGAATGAAATCAAGTTTTTTACCCAAACCATCGTTCGAAGTTTCGTTTAGGCAGTTGCGAAACATTGCACCGTGGCTGCGCAGTCGGACACATTCTTCGTGAATGTCTAACCGTTCCGAAATGTAGGCAATTTCTTCTAAGACCCGCTTCGGGTCAGAGTTCATCTTCAATTCTTTTAACTGTACCAGCAAGTTATTTCTTCTTTCTTTTAATCTTCGTGGAACTCTTCTTTCGATCGCCTTCACCGCACCAAGAATATTATTTATGCGCTTGTGTAAGTCTTTGGCTAATACTAAGCCTTCCTGTTTTTTCATCGTTATTAACCGTTTGAGCGCCAGGTTGACGACATTCTTAACCTGTTTCCAAATCTTTGCGGTTTCCTTTTCTACTTTGGCAATCGTAATCATGCCGGGAAAGGCAAGCACTGTATTCACATCTAAATCGTCACAGATTCCGGTCTTCCCTTTCAGTTGTTTTATTAAATTAAGATAATTATCGAGCAGCGCCTCATCCAGGACCAAAGATGGCATTGGAACATTTTCTTCCAAAGAAATCGAAAGCTGGATATAACCGCGTGGAATCCTGGACCGAATCAAATCACGGATTTCGTTCTCATAATTAGAAATTGATGATGGTAACTTTTGGGTAGTTTCAAGGTACTTGTGGTTCAATGACCTTATCTCAACCGAAACTTTGGTTTTCCAGGGATTGAGGATTGCCTCCGCCCTTCCCACTCCAGTCATACTTTTTATCAATTTATTCCTCCATTTTCTCTAAACACCGTTCAATATTCAAATTCGTTATTTTCCTCCATTGCTTTAAAAGCCTATATTAAACAGATAAGATTACCGATTGAGCGCAGGTTATCTGTGCTCATCCGCCGAATAAATCTGTGCCCATCGGTGATTACAATCATGCCTCCAGGATAAAAGTTACCGGACCGTTATTTTCTAATTTTATATTCATTCGAGCACCGAAAATACCGGTGCTAGTTTTTATACCGGAGTAGCGCAATTCGGAGACGAATCGTTCGTATAGTTCGTTTGCCAATTTTGGTTCACCGGCACTGGTAAATGATGGACGCAAGCCTTGTTCGGTATCGGCATATAAGGTAAACTGGGATACGACCAAAATTTCGCCGCCAATATCAATCAACGAGCGGTTCATCTTGCCCTGACCATCTTCAAAAATCCTTAAGCGGGGAATTCGATTCGTCAACTTTTGAATGGTGTCGACCGTATCATTTTTGCCAATACCCAATAGAATGAGTAACCCTTTACCAATCGTAGCGATGATGCGGGGTGGATTATTCACTTCAACGCTGGCACTATTCACACGTTGAATAACTGCTTTCATCGGCTGCGGTCAAAAAAGTTACTGATGATTCTCTAAAGCCGTAGCGATTGCCTGGGCAAATTTATCCGAAGCTTTTGGACCGGATGCAGTAATAATATTTTCCGAAACGACAACATCTTTCTCAATATAAGTGGCACCACCTTTTTTCAATTCATCGAGAGTGGTTCGGTTCTTATATACGGTTGCTTCTTTACCTTTAAGCACCCCGGCTCGTGCCAGGGTCACGGGCGCAATACAGATTGCGGCTAAGAGCTTTGGCGGACGAGCAAAGTATTTTACAAGCTGGTGCACAGTTTGGTCATCCCAATATACCATTGAACCAGTACCACCGACCAAAATCAGAGCATCATAAGCCAGAGTGTCGACATCCTTAATTCGCAAATCGGGTTTGACTTTCATTCCGAGCATGCCAGTCGCAGTCGTTGTATCGGTTGAAGCGACCCTGACGTTATGGCTCAAATTTTTTAGATATTCGAACGGGGATTTGAATTCTTCGTCTCGAAACTCTTGGGGAGCAATAACCATTAAAACGGAACGAGGGGTTATCGACTTTTCTTCACCTGGAGTTTCGGTTTTCTTTTGACCACAAGCAAAACTTACCAGTGCTAAGACAGCTATTTCAACTAAAAATTTCTTGAAATTACGATGCGGCATAATTGCCTCCTTGCACCATTGAATCAAATCAGAATCAGTCTAACCAGTCGAAATATGCCTGATTTTGTAAACTTAAGGTCAGGCATTTAATTTCTTTCTGTCTTTGATAAGTTTATGAAAAATAAATCGGTTGTCAAGAAAGTTAATTGAGTATTCTGAAAAAATAATTCAACGCCGAATTACGCCGAAGGAACACTGAAAAATCTAATATTAATCGGTTGATTTTTAAGGTCTTACCTGCTAATAAATTTTGTGTTTTCGGTGCCATTCGGTGTTGTTCAGTGTTAAACCAGAAATCTCTAATTCACAGACCGATTATAATTTAAAGCAAGGACGTTGACTTTGACGCCTCTTATGATATAGTGAATCTTATTCGCATGCGACTTAAAGAGATAGGCGAAATACAAACAATTGAAATCATTAAACGGATAACCGGACGAAGACAAACTGAAGTTTTGGTTTCGATTGGTGACGATGCCGGTGTGTTAAAAGACGGCACGGTTGTAACAACCGATTCATTTATGGAGGGTGTCCATTTTGATTTATCCTATATGAGTTTTAACGAAGTTGGTAAAAGAGTGGTCTGTGCTACTCTTTCCGATATTGCGGCGATGGCAGCAAAACCGATTGTCCTATTTATTTCACTTTTTGTTCCGCCAAAAATGAAAGAGAAGGACTTAATAAGTCTTTACCAGGGAATGGACCAAATCGCTCGAATCTTCTCAGTCGAAATTGCCGGCGGCGATATAGTGGCTGGTGAAAAACT
>JAOUPE010000060.1 GCA_029880025.1 Caldifarciminota bacterium | reverse complement strand
TTCCTTTGCATTTGTTGCTGATGGTACTGGAGGAATAGTGGTAATTAACATAAAAGATAAAACCAACCCTCAGATTATTAGCAGGCTTGACTTACCTGGCTATGCTCGTAAAATTTATATGGTGGACAATTTATTATATATCGCATTAGGAGATTCTGGCTTGGGAGTGGTTGACATCAATAACCCAAATGAACCAAAAATTGATGCGATTATGAAAATTGGAGGATACGCTTATAGTGTTTTTGTACTCGATGATTATATTTATATTGCCCATGGTCGGTCCGGATTGACCATTGTGGCAAAGGAGGAAGAAAAATGAGACTGAACTTTTTGCACCATGCCTTTCGCTTTGTCATTATCATATTTAGCATTTGGCGAGTTGCATTTTGCGTTACCCAGCCGGTATGGGATTTTAAAGGTTCAAGAGTTAGTATTACAATGCCACCATTTGTTGATGATTATGAATACTTAAATCAAGCACGATTAATTGCTGTTTCAGAAGGTAACAAACCTGCTATTTTGGTGACAGCGATTGATTCTGTAGTCTATTCAGCTACTGATTTTCCTAATATCCAAAAAGAATTTACCGATGAAGACAAAAACACGGTTGTAAGTTTAGGCGAACCAGGGAAAATGAGAGGACTTTCCGTTATCCCATTGATTATAAAAACTGCACGATATGATAAGGACAACGACAAAATAATTCATTACCATCGAGTCGAATTGAAAGTCAATGGCTTGACCAAATACCGTCCGCTAAATGTTTCTTCGTCGTTCAATTTGATTTATCGAAACACCATTCTCAACTACGAATGTTCTGAGTTATCTACGCCTGAAGGATATTTAATTATTGTTGCGGACGAGTTTTATAATAATATTCTATCTCTTGCTCGTTGGAAAGAACAAAAAGGATGGTATGTTACAGTTAAAAAGTTGTCAGAATTTGGCGGTAACAACCCAGCGGTGATTAAGGATTCTATTGCTAACGCCTACAGAACCTGGCAAATTACACCAGAGTATGTGCTTCTGGTTGGTTCGAAACCAAAAATCGAACCATTTATCAGCAGTTTCGCAGGATTTACCGTTACCGATTATCCTTTTTCTTGCGTTGACGGCAACGATAATTTTGCTGATTTGATGGTCGGTAGATTTCCCGCCGCTACTGCCGGTGAGTTAGATGTGATGGTAGCAAAAACGATTGGCTATGAGAAGAAGACACCTTATCTTGCGGATACTCTTTGGTATCGAAAAGCTCTAATGGTTGCTACTACTTATCAAGAAGGCGGTGGCAGAGTTGTTACTGCACTTGCTACCAAGCGCTGGGTTAGAGAAAAGTTAATTGATTATGGCTTTTTAACCGCCGATACCGTTTTTCATGATTTACCTCCTTATCCTAATGCTCCGGAAACGATTCGGGTCTTAGTTAATGCCGGTGTCAGTTTTATTAACGGTCGGGGTTGGGGTGATTATCGAGGATGGCACTATCCGCAATTTTATATAGGTGATGTTGCAGGTTTATCTAATGGCTGGAAACTGCCTGTAGTAACCAGTATCTATTGTGGCACTGGAAATTTTAATGCTAATCCTTGTTTCGGCGCGATGTGGCTTAGTACCGGTTCGCCAACTAATCCTAATGGTGGAGTAGCTTTTTTTGGTGCTGCTTGGACTAGCACTTCAACCCGATTCAACAACTGTATTGATTATGGCATCTATCAAGGAATCTTAAGCGAAGGGATTACCAATTGTGCGCCAGCGATGTATCGGGGTAAACTTGAACTGATGAAAAATTTTCCGCTGGCGATTGATTCTTCTTACCTAAGAGCCCATATTGAAACTTATAATTTACTTGGTGACCCGAGTCTCTCAATGTGGACCGCAGTCCCAAAACCAATTTCGGTCGAATACCCCGCAACCATACCAATTGGTGGCAATTATTTTACCGTTAGAGTGACTGACTATAACGGACAACCGTTATCTGGTGCTTTGGTCTCATTGTTGAAGTCAAATGAAGTGAAGAAGACTGGATATACGGATGCTTCGGGTTTGATTTCGCTGGCGATAAGACCGACTACGCAGGATACGATGTTTATAACGGTAACCAAACATAATCGGATACCTTATTGTGGAAACATTATGGTCAGTTCACCTGGACTCTATGTGGGTTACTATGACCATAATTTAAATAATCTTGGTCCAGGTTTAATTGCTTCACTTGATGTTTCGTTAAAAAATTATGGAACTTCACAAACTGCATTTAGTACTCAGGCGATATTGAGAAGTTCGGACCATTTAGTTTATATTACGGATTCAATTAAAAACTATGGTGATATCGGACCAGGTGCTACTGCCTCAGCCAGTCCATTCCAATTCTTTGTTGTAGAGAGCTGTCCAAATAATCATGAAATTAATTTTGACTTAGTAATCCAATCCGGTGATAGTATCTGGCATTCCGGAATCGATATCTCGGTCCCAGCCCCGACTTTAAAGGTAATTCGACATCAAATAATTGATGGTGGAAATGGTCTTTTAGACCCAGGTGAAAGTGCTGATTTGACAGTTTGGCTGCGAAATCGCGGTGACCTTACGATACAAAACACACAAGGGATACTTAGAACTTTGACTAATGCAGCAATAATTTTAGATTCAATTGGACAATTTGGAACAATAAATCCAGGTGATTCGGCAGTTAATAATAGTGACCATTTTCGGCTTTATGCTCAAAGTTCGTGTGCGATTGGGCGAGGTATTCCTTTGCAATTATTCATTACCGGCAATGGCGTCCAAGAGATTGTTAACTTTTCGCTTTATATTGGACAGGTAACGACTACTGCACCATTAGGACCCGACTTTTATGGCTATTTTGCTTATGACAATACCGATATCGATTGTCCAGAACATCCGGATTATTCCTGGATAGAGATTGACCCGAATTTTGGCGGCAGTGGCACAAGAGTGCAATTATCAAATGATGATGTCAAATTAGTTCAATTGCCCTTCGTTTTCCGTTATTATGGACGAAACTATAACCGGATTTCAATCTGCTCTAATGGTTATCTGGCAATGGATTCAGTTTGGTTGGCTGACCCTTATAACTGGCATATTCCTTCAACGATGGGACCACCCGGCTTAGTTGCCGTTTTCTGGGATGATTTTCGACCCGATACCTTAAATGCTTCTGGAGTTTATTATTTTAATGATGCAACAAATCATCGGTTTATTGTAGAGTGGAGTCGGATTCATCATGTGCACGGATTTTTAACACCAATAATTGCTGAACTTCAGACTTTCCAGGCAATTCTTTTCGACCCTGCTTACTATTCAACCCAAACTGGTGATGGTGAGATATTATTCCAATATTATGAAGTGGTGAATGATGATTCGACTTTTCTCTACCCCCCCACTGCTCACAATTTTGCTACCACTGGTATTAAAAACCACGCCCACAACGATGGAGTCGAATATACATTTGCCAATTACTATCCACCAGCCGCGGCTCCACTTGACAGCGGTCGTGCGATAAAATTCACGACCGACCCACCGGATTCCTTCATTGGGATAAATGAAAATTTAAAATTGAAAATACAAAATTCAAAACTGGAATGCTTGCCCAATCCGTTCTTAAAAAAGGTAGAATTTAAAATCTCGGGGTTAGGGTTTAATGAACTAAAAATCTATGACCCAATCGGTAGGTTAATTAAAAGCTTGAACTGCTTGAAGCAGTCCTCGGGTCAAACTTCAAGTTTGTGGGACGGGACTGACCAATCAGGCAGACAAGTGTCACCTGGACTATATTTTGTATTATGTAAAACTGAAGGACAAAATCCTGAGAAACAAATTCTGAAGATTATCAAACTGAATTGAAAGGAAAAGGAGAAGAATAATGAAAAAGCATAAATACTTCATCGGCGTTTTATTACTGATTCTTAATTTTTTATCTTTATGTTATGGCTATAATTATCATGGTTGTGCCTTAGTCCCTGACGGCAATCATGGTTGGGTCGTAACGATAGATACGACATTGATATTGCACACCTGGGATGGTGGAGTTAATTGGGAACCTCAAGAGTTACTTACATCTCGCAACTATTTTGATGTCTTCTTTTTAGATTCGCTGAAAGGCTGGACCGTGCATATTCTGGCGATAATCTGGCATACGAGCGACGGCGGTTTAACTTGGTCGTATCAAAACCCGGGTGGGTCAAAATTTGGCACTCGAATCTCCTTTTTCGATTCCCTTTTCGGCTGGGTAGCTTGCGGTTCAGCAATAGTTTTGCGGACAACTGATGGCGGAGTTACTTGGCCGCAAGTAATTTTAAACTCAATTGTTCCTGCCGAAACTGCTGATTTCTACGGTGTTTCTTTCGTTGACAGTCTTAAAGGATGGATGTGCGCTGGTCGCTATCCGGAACTCGATACTGGCGGAAATATCGTCTTCAAACAAGGACAAGGTTATATTGTTCATTCTGAGAATGGTGGCGATAGCTGGATTCTTCAAAAGCGTGATACTATCTACGACTTTTTCGATGTGAAATTTAAGGATGAACAAGAAGGTTGGGTAGTTGGCGGTAATGATTCGACAATGGAAGCATGTGTTTTACATACCACCAATGGTGGACAGGATTGGAATCCGTTACTAATACCCAACACCGCAAAATATTTGCGTGCTTTGGAACTGATTGATGGAAATAAACTCTGGGCAGTAGGTAGAAATGGAACAATTATTTATTCTCCTGATGGTGGAAATAATTGGCAGATACAATCGAGCGGTATTGATACTACTCTTTTTGATGTTGATTTTGCTGATTCCTTGAATGGTCTCATTGCTGGCAATAACGTTGTTCTCTACACTCACAACGGTGGTAATACCTGGTTACGGGCTGATGTTCCTGGAATAGCTCAAAATTCAAATGACAAAATACAAAATACAAAATTGCTTGCCCAACCTAATCCATTTTCCCGGCAAACCAAGATCCAAATTCCAAAATCGAAATTCCCGATTTCGGCGGTCGAATTCCAAATCTACGATGCGACCGGTAAATTGGTTACGAGCTTGAAGCTCAACCCGGTGTCTGCTTCAAGCAGTTCAAGTTTGTGGGATGGTCGAGATAATCGAGGAATAGAAGTAGAACCAGGTGTATATTTTGTAGTTAGTGAAAAATCACCAAATCAAAGGCTGCGATTAGTAAAAGTGAAATAGGTTAGAAACCTAACGACTGACCCGGTAAGCAATCCCCTGAGTAGCTAGCCAGGTAACTTCCTAAGCAGTTCCTTAAGTAATCTGCTAAGCAGCTCCCTAAACAACCTGGGAGGGCTAGTCGGCAGGCTACCCTCCTATACAATGACCCTCTTTGTTAGAAAATAGAATAAGCCTCAGCAGAATAAAACAACTTAGAATAAATTTTAACTTGATAAAAAGTAGTCTTATAGGTTTACTTTTCGATAAATATACCAAATAATTGTTCCTAAGCCATCTACCCGATTACAGGTTAGGCAACACCTCCCCCCAAAAAATAAAGAATATAGAGTCAAAGAGCTAAAAGAATTTTTGAATTAATTTAAGGTTGAATTACATTTTCCGTCTTTTTTAAGAAATGAGTTTGAGAAACTCTTATTCTTTCAATACTCTGAACTCGACCCAGCGGTTTAGGGTTCTGCCGGTTTCAGTCTCGCTTGGTGCAAAGGGCTGGGTATCGGCATAACCTTGAATGACCATTCTTTCCGGGTCGATTCGAAATTTTTCTTGAAGATATTTTTTCACTGCTTCGGCTCGGGCGGTTGAGATTCGCCAGAGGTCACTCGGTTTTTCTTTAGCATCACAGTGTCCAGCCAATTCTACAACCAGATTTGGGTATTCTAAAAGGATTTTACCCGCCTTATCCAACTGGTAGCGAGCCTGGTCGTTGATTTCAGCGCTACCCGTTGTAAAGTATATGCCAGGCAGCGTCGGCAGGTCTTTTTTACGCTCAAGATAAAAATCTTTAGTGACGACTTCATCATAATCAAGATAAACCGAGCACTTCTGGGCAAAATAATTTTTGGTTGGTCCATTTAATTCAAGCACATAAAGACCAACTGGTAAATTACGCAAGGTATAGGTACCGGTTAAAGAATCAACCATGGAAGTACCGGAAACTACACCCTGATATTTTACCGTGCCCCGAATCGGCTTTCGAGTTATCGCATCATAGAACATTCCCCAGATTGAACCATAACCCAATTTTTTCAGTTCAACGCTAACCGATTGTTCGCCCGTCCCAACAATATAGACTGAATCACCATAAGGTAAAAAGTTATCCTTACTCACACCAAACTTTACCCAGCCGATATTTAATCGTCTTAAATAGATTTCGCCTCGTGCATTGGTTTTTCCCTGATCTGACTTTAAACCAGAAAATATCACATCCGCACTGGTTGGTAGTTTAGTTCGAGCATCGATGACTTTAAGTTTTAGTATACCCGAACCAGGCAAAGGAATTCTTGCCCGTAAAGAGAACCGATGGGTATTGCCAAGCCTGCCATAAGGAACAAAGGCATAGTCAATCGTGAATCGGCTTAAAACAATACCGCAACCAAAACTCACGCCATTGAGCCAGCCCAAAGAGCTGAAATCGGTTGGACCGGTTCGGTAGCCGGCTCGGAACGCAAAATAATTTTTAAAATTGTATTCGGCACCGAGATTGACATATGGCGTATTATCGAGTGGCACGTTGATATCGGAAAGTAAATTAAAATTACCGGGCTGAAAACAGATGCCGAGTTTCATATTCATCGGTAGCGGTATATTTTCTCCGTCGTACTCCATTCCCCAACCAATATTTTGGAAAGTAAGCCCAAGGTTAAGGTTTTCTGCCGGCTTAGCGAAAATTCCTAAATCGGCACAAACCCCGGTTCCTTTAACGACCTTTAAGTCTTCATACAGCCCTTTTATCGAACCACCTAAAAAGAAGGCATCTTTTAATTGATGACCATAACCCAAAGCAAAGTAACCGGCTTGAGTGGCAAAGGTATCACCGGGCAGATTATTTTCATCCCAGAACTCAACCCCATCGGTTCTGGAATAGACCAATCCCAGACCCAAAGCTCCCTTTCCCAGTGGAATACCAAAACTGGCGTATTCATCACGAAATCCATAGAACCATTCCTGATGGGAAAGGAAAATCTCAAGATTTTGCAGTTGACTTAAACCAGCAGGATTCCAATAACAAGCCGTAGCATCATCCGCCAGTCCAACAAAACTTTCGCCCATCGCCGCAGCACGCGGTCCTGGTGCAACTTTTAATAAAGGAAAAACTTTGGTGCCAACATCACTTGACCCCAAATTAATAATTAATAACAGAATGTTTAGTATCATGGTTTCCCCTACTTTCTTAGTTATATTTTACTCAAATTTTATATAAAGTCAAGAGATTTGCTGAATTAACCACAGAGAAAGCAGAGTTAAATTTAACCACGAAAGCACGAAAGGCACGAAATCACAAAATTGTTAAGGTTTCAACCTCGCAAAGTTTCTTTTTGCTGGGATGCGGAATTTTACTTTTTAACTAAATTTGCTAGTGCTCGGATGTGTTCGGGCTGGGTACCGCAGCAGCCGCCAAGAATTTTAACACCTTTTTTGTTTAACCGAAGCATAGACTTAGCAAATTTTTCTGGGGTCAAATATTTAGCGAATTTTCCTTTTACCCCGCCCTTCTTTAAATTTTCTTTTACCGATATTGGCGAATTCTTTGAATCAAGAAGTGCGTGGTTAACCGGCGGTCCAAAATTTGGATAAACACCAATCGGAATTTTTGTCTTGTCTAATAATGAATCAATAACCTTTTCGATTATATCTAAAGTTGTACAATTGATAAGAAAAGCCAACGGCTTATATTTTGATACCTGTTTTAATGCTTCGATTAGATTATCGCCATTAAGAATATCACCCTTGTTATTTAAGGCAAAACTGACCATAATCGGTATCTTCAATTTCCTGGCTTGCTTTAAGACAATCAGCGCTTCTTTAATACTAATCATCGTCTCGGCTAAAATGAAATCAACCCCTCCGTCTTTTAAATTCTTGATATGTTCATAATGGTCTTTTTCGGCTAACTTTTCACCGGGAGAAAGTTCGGGTGAAAAGCAATCTTCAACCGGTGC
>JAOUPE010000059.1 GCA_029880025.1 Caldifarciminota bacterium | reverse complement strand
AGCTTAGCGGCTATCTCTTTTTGTTGCAATTTGACCATGAAGTCAGGTAGATATTCCTGTTTTGATAACGATAATGATGTTTTGGCTTGATTGATTCCGAAACTGAATAACTTTAATTCTGGTCGGTGTTCTTTAGCCAGTTCATAAAGCTTCTCAATTTCAAAATTTGTATCCTTAATCTCAATTTCCTTAATTGTCCCAAATACCGAATCGTTTTGACGATTTAGTAAAAAATATAACTCACTAATCATAACACTCTTTTCATCCTGTAAAGCGAGTAATTCATTATCGATTCTGGCAAGCTCCACCTGAGTTCTTAGCACATCGGACTGGGGTGTTTTATTGAGTGCATAATTACGCATTGCAACCTGAAGGATTTGATTTAAAAAATCTCTCACCTCTCGCATCACCATAATCTCTTTATCAACCAAAAATAACCGGGCATAGAATTCTTTTACTCTTTTAATTATCGCTTGTTCTTTCTCCCGATATTCCTCGAATGCTTTTGCCGCGCCAATCTTTGCCAATTTTGATTTGGTGCTTAATTTGGTTGGGAATGGTAATTCTTGGGTTAGAGAATACATTCGCATATCACCTTCGAATTCAATGCCAAGCCAGGGGTCCATCAAATAGCGAAACGGTGACGTTCTTTGAATGACTGCTTCGTATTTTTCTTTTGCCGCTTGAATCTCAGGATTATTCAATTTTGCCTCATTAATTAACTCACTCAGATTTAAGAAATTTAGGGTTTCCGAATCTGCCCTGCCCAAAAAAGATATTAAAATGATAAAAAAGAAAAAAGATTTAAGTTTAATCATTTAATAAAAGACGAATAAAGCGTTAGAAAGGTTACGATTGATTAAATTGAAATTAATTAATAAAAAAAGCCGGCGGATTTACCGCCGGCATCGTTATTAATATACAATCCTGGTTGTTCGGTTTTGCTTATCAATCAGAAGTTTTTGAACCAGCGAATTATCTTTAGCGACAATCTGGATTTCGAACTCGTTCTTATTCTCATTTAGCTTTCCCAGTTTCAAATTAGGATTATTCCAATACCTTAGATATTCTTTGCCGATTTCTTTTGCATCACTCCTGGTTAGCGGTTTAGACCAATCCCGGTTATAATAATGTCCATGACCCATCATATCATGCATTGGACATTGCCCCCCGTAACTTCTATAACCCATCATTCTTGCCATCGGCATCGGACCCGTATTCATATATCCTCGATGCCAGCCGCCCCAAATTCCCAAGTTATCCATCATTCCATAGCGTCGCGTTCCATGACTGTAAGCCAAAGTACTAAGACCAATGATGCTAACAACCAGAATTCCGATAAGCCATCCCTTTTTCATTTTTCTCGCCTCCTTTCATTTATAAATTAATGCCGGAGAAATGAGTTAAAGGTTACGGCGAACTTAATTATAACCCAAATCCCGCTTTTTATTTTCAAACTCTTCTTTGGTGATTTCTCCCTGAGCATAACGCCGTTTTAGAATCTCAAGCGGTGTTTCTTTAGTTTGAGTTTCAGCTGGTTTGTAACCAATCAGCCATTTAATGAGAAAAATCACGCCGACAATAATTGCAATCCAGAAAAGAATCATAAAAAATCCTCCAAACATAGGTAGACCCCAATTGCTTGACATACCCATCATACAAATTCTCCTCTCGCTTCTAAAAAAACTATATTAGGCGTGCAAGGTTGTCTAACCTTCTCGATTGACCGGACGGGTTCATCGGTAAAGTTTTCCTGATTGTAAAGAGCCAGTTTCCCATTAGACAATACGAGTAACCGTTTTTCTTTCATATACTCCGAAGGTTTTTCATCGAATTCATCCTTGCACGCCGTTTTGTCAAAATATAGACCCTGTCCAATATTTCCTTTTCCTTTTTCCCAATCGATCGACGATTCCTTTTTTTGAGGAAAGGGTCTTTTACCATTGCATAATATTTGACGAAAAAAATCAATAAAAGTTACAACAAATTTATTCCTATTAAATTTTCTAATCGGTAAAATGGTTAGGGCGACAGATTGGCTTTGAAATTCTAATCAAGGTGAACTCGCTGTCATAGAATTTCCTGTCGCCCTATAAATATAGACGATTGAAAATATAAAAAGTTACGGGATTTTTTGACTTTTTATCGATACTTTCAGAATCGGACCTAGCGCCAATTGCAGCGCCTGGTCCAAGCCCGATAGTAAACGTCAGGTTCGATACCGGACTGGGGATTTAATTTATTTTGAATGCAGCAATGCCGTTCGAAGCATAAGACTATCGCTTCGTCCAATATTGAAGTATCATAACCGCAGAACCTCTGCCTTATCCCCTCCAGGACTTTTTTCTGGTATTGATTAAGATTGGCAACTTTTTCTAAGAGCATTTTTGAATCGCTGCCGGTCATTAACTCGGATTGGGACAATGCCGATTGTGCTTCATTTAACATCGCATTCAACAATTCTTTGTTGAATTTTCCGTTCCGATTAAACATCTTTACCAATTCTTCGGTTCTTTTGTCGGCAAAAATCAGACGCAGTTCTGCCTTTCCTTCCCGATTGATTGTGAATATGTACTGAACTTTTTCCGATACGAGTTTTATCGGGTAAAAGAAATCACCCGGCATACTCCTGGTACTGAGCGCCAGACTCGACCAGCCAATCAAAACGATTAACAGTACAACCGCAGCAACCCGAACTATTGCCGGCTGTAACGAGAAAAATCTAACTAAAGGAAATCTCTTTTTGGCTTGTCTTCGCTCGGCAACAAAAGCTCTCACTTTACGTAAGGCTTCGCCTATCGCTTCCGGTCGAGTTTCGGGTTTTGGCAAATCATTCAGCTCAGTCGCTAATCTCAAAAGCGGCTCCAGTTCCAAAGCATATTCAGGAAACTCTTTCAAACAATCTTCAATCCTTTTTCCCTTTTCGATTTCGGTTAATAAGAAATCCAATACCTCATCAATGTCTCGTTTCATATCGCTCCTTTCGAAAATACTCTCTCAATGCTTTAAGTGCGCGGAATTGCAAAACCTTAATCGCACCGACGGTTTTGCCCATAATCTTAGCAATTTCCTCATTATTATACTCCTGGAAGAATTTAAGCGTGATGACATCAGATTGGTCTTGAGTAAGATAAGCTAACGCTTCTTTCATTCTATTCTCGGTCAGGTAATCTCTTGGTTCTTCCGGACTTGGAATATCCTTTTTCAAGGATTCAAGACTAATCTCTTGTTTTCTTGCCCGCTGCCGATAAAAATCAATTATTTGATTTCGCGCAATCCGATAAATCCAGCCTAGAAAATTGCCTTTTTGAGTATTTAACGATTTTACCATCTTCAACACTACCTCGCTGGTTAAATCCTCAGCATCTTCACGTTGTCGGACTCGATAGTAGATATAACCGAAAAGTTTACCATAAACGTATTTACACAGTTTAGCCAGTGCATCATCATCTTCATGCTTTGCCGCTTCGACAATTCGTGCCATTTCTTGGGCTCTAATATCATTATTTAATAAAGACGGATTAGCCTTCATAAAAGTTACGCAAAAATATAGCCTATCTAACGTAATTGTCAATTCTTATATCGAAGTTTTGAGTATTGTCCCGAATCGTTATCATAATGATTAATAAGAACTATTCGCAGTCGGATTGACTCTTTCCCCTTTTTTTATATAATTAAAAATATGAAAAACCATGAACAAAAAACCTTGTTTAGTCTTTTCTTAATTTTTTTCTTACTTTTCTCCTGCGGAGTTACTGAAGAAAATAAACCGATTACCAATGACGAATTGATTAACGGCAATTTTGAGCAGGAGTTAGATACTGGCTGGCAAGCTGCAACCCAGGATTATGCTGGCATGAATAACATAAAACGGGTTAAGGTCGATAAGAATCATTATGCTTATTTGAAGAAAATCTGGTGCGGTTACGCTCAATTGTTTCAGACCATAAAACTTGAGGATTTAGACCAGAACTTTTCGGTTCGCGCACGTCTTAGTGCCCGTTCCAACCGAGAGGATTATTCAGCCACTGCCGCTATAATTTTGAGTTATCTTGATGGCGAAGATAAAGAGCTGGCCGAGACTCGAATCGCTTACAGCACCGCCGAAATGTCTGACACCCCAACCTTGCATATTTATCAAGCAAAACCCTCGGAATGGCAAACTTATTCCTTTAATCTAAAAGAAGAATTGACCAGCCACCTTTCTAAAATTGATACCGAAGAAATCAAGAAACTGAAAATTGCCCTGTATGCATTTGGCAATCAGACGAGCGGTTGTTGAGGATTGGTTCAAGAAGCCGAGGTCTCGGCTGACGATATAAAACTGACAAGCTCAGAGAAATAATTTATCACCGACTTTTGTTCAAAAAATGAATAAGAGTTGGGTTCGATTTTTCATTTGATTGCCTTATAAAGATTAGTATAATTAAATTATGAAAGTAAATTCAATTTTGCATCGGATATTAGATTTCTTTAAAACAAATTACATCGTTATTGGTGTTGGTTCTTTGCTCTGGTTAATCATCCGCAGTGGTACAAAACCATCCCGATTTTCTTATCCCTGTCAAAGGGTCGCTGCTAACAACAGCATCTTTTTTCTTAGCAGTCTTGCTCTACCTTATATAATCCGCCAAATTAAACCACTTCGATTTAGGATTAGAAAGGAATTTGCCATTCCTCCTCTTATTGTTCTCCTCATCATTACCTTTATAATATTTTTCAAGACGAAACAAGATAATAAATATCCAGTCGCACCAGGTTTTGTTAGTTTTGAGATTTCCGAGAAAGTTTCATCGGACCCAAATCCTTCTTCAATATTTATCGTTAAAAATTTTCCTAATCCTTCAGGCGTTTATCATACCGGTCTCGATTCGCTTTTCTCATTGATGGCAGTGCATGGCATCTATTTCTATAAATCGACAAAATTATTACCTTGGTGCGATACATCAGGATTAATTGCCAAAGATGATGTTGTCTTAATCAAGGTTAATGCCGAATGGCCCGAACGGGGAATGACTAATACCGACATTCTAAAAGGTTTGATTGGCAGAATCGTTGCCCATCCCGACACTTTTGTTGGTGAAGTATGCCTGGTGGAAAATGGTCAATGGCGATTCAGTTGGGCTTACCCATTAAATAATGCTGAAGATTCGACTCAGAGTATGCAAGTGGTTATGGACTATTTTGCCAATCAGGGTTACCGAGTCAGCGGCTATAATTGGACTGCGATTGGTTATGGTGGAAATAACCGTTGGGTTTCTGAATACGAACAAGGCGATACTAATCATGGTTATGTCAGGGAAGATTCATCTGGTATGACCTATGCGAAATTCAAGACAGTCTATGGAACAAGGATTTCAACCCGGCTTGGAATTTGGCATGATTCGATTTATGATAATGCACATCTTAAATTTATCAATGTTCCAGTGCTTAAGTCTCATTCCCTGATGGGCGTAACCGCATCAATCAAACATTATATTGGATTTTTATCTTATGCTGCAATTGGCAGTGGCGCAATGCATAATCGAGTTATTAATGATGGACTTTTGGGTGTGGAAATGGGTAAGGCGCGTTTTCCCGATTTAAATATTATTGATGCTACCTGGGTGAGTGCGGAAATTACTACCGGTCCGGGTGCACCAACCAACCTTTGTACCCGACTCAATACGGTTTTAGCCAGTAAAGACCCGGTTGCGGTAGACTACATTGCCGGTGGAAGAGTTTTAAGACCAGTCAGCTGGTGGCAAGGACATCCCTGGCTAAACAATTACGGTCGACATGACCCGGATAATCTAAACACGGAAAATCCGGGAAGCGGACGTAACTATTCTGATAGTACACCATGTTTTGGATTTCCTTATAATGCCTTTCACCAGTATTTGGTTTCCACCTACAATCAACTGCAGCAAAGAGGTTACCCGGTGACAATGGATACGAACCAGATGAATATTTTCCTGTTTCAATTTCCAGGGCCTGGAAAGAAAGAAAAGCCCGAATCGAAAAATCCAAGCAATCTAAACCAATTAGAAATTGAGCCCAACCCTTTCGCTTCGCAAACGACAATCCGTATCAAGGGAAATCTAATCGCACCATTTAATATCAAAATTTTCGATAATCAAGGCACCTTAGTAAAAAGCATCCAGTTAATCAGTAAATCACATGACGCCTTTATTACTCAATGGGATGGAACCAATTCTTTTGGCAAACGATTACCGAACGGAACTTATCTGGTCCGTCTTGAATGCGATAATAGTATCATCCAAAAGAAAATAATTCTCAGCAAAAATTAAAAGAGTCGATTAACTTGTTGTAATTTACCTTACTTTAACGAAATATATGGGAATATTTTTAGATAGTGCAATAAATGAAGAGGTTAAAAGACTTACTGAATTGGGATTGATAACTGGTGTCACGACCAATCCAAAACTGCTTGCCCAGGCCAATAAACCCTGGAAGGAAACAATTAAAGAACTCTGTGAGATTTCACCCGGTCCGGTGTTTTACCAATTGACCAAAGATACCCTCGAAGAAATGGAAAAAGAAGCGAAAATATTCCATGAAATCTCTCCCCAAAAAATTGCCATGAAGATACCAGCAAAAACCGAAAATATGGCTTTAATCAAAAAAATCGGCAACAAGATTCCGTGCGCGGTAACTGCAATATTCAGTGATTATCAAACTTATCTAGCTTGTGAAGTAGGTGCAAAATATCTAATCCCCTATGTGAATCGTGCCACTCGCCTGATTGGTGACGGTGTATATCTTGTCAGCCGGATGAGAGAAATAATCAATGCCACCGGATGTCGAACTGAGATTTTAGCAGCAAGTGTAAAAACGGCGGAAGAAGCAGTAAATTGTGTTCTTGCCGGTGCCCATCATTTGAGTATGCCATTCGAAGTCATAATGTCTTTAGGCAACCATCCTCTTTCTGAGGATGCGATTAAGGAATTCTCAAAATTCATAAAACCAAATAGAAAATAGAATATTAATTCGCATAAATTACATAACTTGACTTTCGTCATTATCGGTTTAGTATTTATTGATTGAGTCTAGAATCTGGTTTATATATTGTCAGCACACCAATTGGTAATCTTGAGGATATCACCTTGCGTGCGCTTTCAGTCCTGAAAGAAGTTGATTTAATTGCGTGTGAAGATACCCGAAGAACCGGCATGTTACTCGCCCACTATCAGATTAAGAATCGGTTAATAAGTTATCATGAATATAATAAATTAAAACGAACCCCAGAAATCCTCGAACTTCTAAGACAAGGAAAACGGGTCGCCTTAGTTTCAGATGCCGGGACGCCCGGAATCTCAGACCCGGGATTCTATCTGATTCGAGCCGCCATCGAGCATAATTACAAAGTGATTTCAATCCCTGGTGCTTCAGCTATCCTGGCTGGTATCGTCATCGCTGGTTTACCTTCGGACCGATTCGCCTTTGAAGGTTTCTTGCCCAAACGGGAAGGCAGGAAAAAGAAAAAATTGGAAGATTTGAAATATGAGCAAAGAACAATGATATTCTATGATTCACCGAATCGAGTAAAAAAAACTCTTAACGATATGCTAAATATCTTTACCGACCGAAGGATTGTTTTAGTCCGAGAGCTTACCAAAAAATTTGAGGAGACGATAAGAGGTAAAATCAGTGAGGTGCTTGAAATTTTGGAGAAACGTGAACTGAAAGGTGAAATTGTTTTGATTGTGGAGGGTTATGCGGGAGGAATATAAAGTCATTGCCCGAAAGCCAATACAACCATTGGTCAAACTTTTGGTCAGTTTACGAATACCGCCTAACCTTTTAACCATAATCTCCTTACCTTTTAGTATTATCGCTGGTTATTTATACGGTACCGGTAAATTCATCCCGGCTGGTATTTTTTTAGCTTTTGTCGGCTTTTTCGATACCGTCGATGGTGAGGTGGCAAGAAAAAGCAATCGAATCAATCCTAACGGCGCATTTCTGGATTCGACCATTGACCGAATTACTGAGTTCTTCGTATTCTTAGGTCTCTTTCTTTTCTATCGTAATAACCTATTAGTAAGTGTGCTCATTTTCCTCGCTTTATTTGCTTCATTACTGGTAAGTTATATCCGAGCGCGTGCCCAGGGGATTGGTAAGGATTGCAATACCGGTATCTTTGAGCGACCGGTCCGATTTCTGTTTCTGGTT
>JAOUPE010000439.1 GCA_029880025.1 Caldifarciminota bacterium | reverse complement strand
TGAATCAGTCAGGATGATTGCTAAAGAAACCGTACTCTGTGGTGAATACATTACCAATGTCGTGCCGGCATTGGTGATTGATAATTTTAATTTTGCGAGTAAGACGCAATATTGATTGGAATCGGTTTAGCTATCGGGAAAACTAAAGAGCAATTTTCATAAATTTCTGAGTGATTAATTCGTCGGTCAATTAAGCTGCCATCAATGGTTTAACCATTAGCCATTCCGAACATTGGGATTTTACGGCTAAGGTTAACCATAAACACTGATAATTGCTTTTGGAAAATATATTAATCTAATATCATAACCTTTTTATTAACCTAAATTTCTCTTGACAAAAGCGTAAGTTGTAATACTATACTGTATATCCAAGTTATCAGGGCAGGGGAGAGCGGAAAGTCAAAACTTCAGATTACGTCGTGTTTGCATGCTGTAATCACATTACTAGCAAAATATGGAATCAGGTTATATTGATTTTCGGTATCTTCAGTTAAAGAAGACACCCAGTGCCGCTAAATGTGCATTAATTAGTGTAATTGCTGGCATCGGTTTGTCTTTTCCCTATTTGATTCAGATTTTTTGTGGAACTACCTCCTATGTCAAGATTCAACCCTATCATGACTATTCGGGAATAGTCCGCTGTCAGTTTTGGCTGAGCAACCCTTACGGGTTTAATTTCTCACGTTACTTAGACCATGGTTTACCGGTATTTGCCACCGATGCCGCCATTTTTTTAATGGCGATTTTACTCTGGACTTCTTTCACCTCTATTCTTTTGAATGAAGAAAAGAAACGTTGGCAAATTTTCCCGCTTACTATTACTTTTGGATTCACGATACCGATACTGGTCTTTACACTTTCGATGCTGTTGTTTTCCCGAACCCTAATGGTAATGGTCGGTTTTCTAAATAATCCAATATCGATTTATGTCCTTTTAATTTTGGCTTTGAGTTTTACCTTCGGGCTAAAAAAACTTATGTATTTGATGATTCCAGGGTTATTTGGTTACTTTATTGGTTTCTTACTTTTAACTTACATCGGTAGTCAGATAAGTAATTACCAATTCGAAAAATTTGTGCCAGCCGAGCGAATCGCAAATTGGCTGACCCTGACCCAAATTTCCAAAAATCTGATTTGGAATTTCTTTCTTGGCATTGGAATGTATGCTACCTATGCGAAGTCACGAAAAATTTCCGAATCATTTGCCCGTTTTGAGAATTCTCGAGGTAATTAACCTTCTATAGCTCGATAACCCTAATATTTAATTATTATTCTTCAAGTTAGTTTATCGGACATTTTATTATTGACTTATTTTATTGTTTAGTTACGATATTAGAAAGAGGATTTATGAAAAAAAGGAGTAAAACCCCGTTTGATAAATACAAAAATTGGATTGGTATGGCTTTGGTACTTGTGGTATTTATTGTTGTTTTACTCATCGCAAGCAAGCCGAAGCAACCGAAAAGCAGTCCACGAAGTAAAAAATCAACCACCGAGCGAGTAAGCAGGGGTAAACGTAAAAAGGGAAAAATTTCCAAGGCGGATAAGCTTTCGAAACGAGCACAAAGAAAATTAGAGAAAGCAAGGCGGCGCGAGGAACGGAGGAGTGCTCGGACCGGAACTCGTAGTCGGACCGAAAGGGCGGAAAGAGGTAAGCGACAAACTAGAATTACAAGCCGAACCGAAACCGGTTATGTCTTAAAAGGGATATTCGTCGATGAAAGAGGTGACCGATACGCCTTGATCGGTGACCGTAAAGCGCGAAGCGGAGATTTGGTGGCAGGAAGAAAAATCAAAGATGTTCAAAGCGACCGAGTTTCGGTAGAATATGGTAGTTCTACCTACGAAGTTCGTATCGGTAATTCCTTATTTTAGATTTAGCAATCATATTCCAGTTTTACCGGTAAAAATCATTTAATAATCGAACCGGGTTTTTTTAAACGCGCGCTTTGGAATAAACCCATAACTCCAGTATGATAAAGAAGCCGTGTCTGCCAGGGAA
>JAOUPE010000438.1 GCA_029880025.1 Caldifarciminota bacterium | reverse complement strand
AATTTTTTCACGATTACCTAACTCTACTATACCAATTTCTCGGTTTATTTCTTTTATTGCATTTTGTGGACATAGCGCGCTACAGGCGCCGCAACCATGACAAAGATGAGGAAATACCAAGGTGCTACCCTTTTTTTTATTCTGAGCGGGGAGTACCGCTATAGCATGGTAAGCGCAAACTTGAGTACACCTTGCGCAATAATTACACTTAGATTCGTCAATTTCTGGAACAGGAATGTATGCTTTCTTCTGTTCTTTAAAATGCGGCTTAAGGAAAATATGGGCATTTGGTTCTTCAACGTCACAATCAAGAAGCTGCACATTATCCAAAGACAAGGCTAAATTAATAGCCACGGTAGTCTTGCCGGTGCCGCCTTTTCCACTGGCAATGGCGATAATCATTCGACCTTATCCTCTATTTTTGAAATTCTGTAAATGCCGACGAAGTTAAGATAATCTCCCTCATGGCTTGGGCAAAATTAGTATTTAAGAACTTGTTTACATCTCCTGTCGAATCTTCGAGAGTTCGGTCGAAAGCTATTTCACCCAGAAAGGTCATATTCAATGCCTTTGTTTGCTCTTTGACAAGAGAAGACCTCTCCATTTTCATATTCTCGATAAGACCGATAATTGGAATTTTTGACTCTTTAAGCATCAAAAGCATCTTTTTAACAGTCGCAAGCACCACCCTTGATGAGGTAGTTAATATGAGGCATCTAACCTGCTTGATTAGTCGAATTATATCCAGAGTAGTATCTCCGATACCCGGGGGCATATCAATAATTAAAAAATCCAGCGACCCCCAAAGGGTGTTAGCCAGTAGCTCAATTATGGCATTAGAAATATCAATCCCCCTCATCGGTGAAGGGTTTTCTCCGGCATAATAAATAATCGACATAAATCTGATACCGTAAATTTCAGGAGGAAGTATTCCCTTCTCTTCTTCAGGATGGGCTCCTTTTATCCCTAATATTATGTGGGTAGAGGGACCGGAAAAATCCAAATCCAAAAGACCAACTTTGTATCCCAGATTGGATAAAATCAGAGCTGAGATAGCGGCTACCGAACTTTTACCAATTCCGCCTTTTCCACCCGACACAGCTATCAATCTCTTTATGTTCTTCAATCTATTATCAATGATTGCCAATCTGGGGTCCATCTTACTTTCCTTCGATAGAGTCTATCCAGACGCCGCGCCCTTGTATAATTTCAAAATCGGGGCTCTTGCATTTCGGACATCCAATATAGACATGAGCAACATCGGGAAGGAAGTGAATGAATTCAGCTTCGTCTCCGCTTATTTCCTTTGTCGCATCACTAAAAGACCACTCCTTCCCACAGACCCTACATTTTAAAATGGCTTTTTCCATTTCAATTTCAATTCCGGTTCGGTTCAATAGGGGACTTTCTTGCTTTGTAATTTCTTTTAGGGCGAATTCAAATATTTCTTTTTCTATCTGTTGCAATTCGCCGAGCTTAATTTTGATTTCAATGATTTCTTTCAGCCCCTCTTTTTCTGCCACTCTGACGGCAGTAGCGACTACCGCTTCGGCTAGTGACCATTCATGCATAAAATTTACACCATCGCATCGTTTTTCCCATACCTTATAACCATCTTACCTGTTTCTAATAACATTTTGTATAAAGTTCAAGATGGTTACAAGCTTTTCATAAATTCGATTGAGACCATAATTTCCTGTTTCACCTTTGCTGCTGGCAATTGAGATTATCATATTATATTTTATGGTATGCGATTAAGACTTCCTGAAATCTACTCCTTGATTTTTGGATTCTGAATTCTTTATTGAGCAGATAATTTTCTATATCACATAACGTGGTTTTGTTTACTTCATGCACCCTTCCTTCAATAGCATGAATTTTATCCACTATCTCGAAGCCCTCTCTGGTAAAATCGTTTAAAACAATTTTACCTTCAAACGAAAGTACCCTGATAAATTCATCAATAACTTTGTAAGGATTAACTAAATGATGTAACATGTTTGC
>JAOUPE010000436.1 GCA_029880025.1 Caldifarciminota bacterium | reverse complement strand
GCGGTCCATAGATAATAACCACCTTGTTTGGTTTAATTAAACCTTTAAGGTTTTCTAAATGCTTCTGTGGAATATAAACATAATTCGGCATAATTTTATACTTTCAACTACCCATATTTTAACAAATTTGGGTATTTAAGTCAACAAATTTTTGAATTGGAGGTTGATGGTGTCTCGGGTTAATCCAGAAACAGAATATTAACCACCGAGACCGCGGAGAGATAATAACCACGAATCAACTCGAATGGACACAAATCTAATTAAAAACCGCAGAGACCGCGGAGATAGCAGAGAAAGAAGAATTTAACCATGCAATGCAGAGCGAAGAAATCACGAAGACACGAAAATCCTTGAAAATTAAAAGAACTACTGAAGCCACTGAAATCCACTGAATTCACCAAAAATTATATTCGGTGCTTTTCGGTGTTAAATTAAGATAATTCGATAAATCAATAGAGGCGGTTTTACCCGCCTCTTTTTTTTCAATTCAGTTCTCATCCTTGACTTTTAATGGATAACGATATAGTATAACTTAATGATGAAGAATATTTATTTAGGAGCAACCGGATGTTGGTAAAACAGTTTATAATTTTAGTTTTGCTTTCTTTCACCTGGGCTAGTTGGACACCCCGTAAACTGATAGCGAATTATCCAAATTGGAATAACTGGTGGCTTAACACCCGAATCGGTTCGGACCAATTTGATACCATCTATTGCGCAGTTGCCCGTTACAATTACTCTCAAAATGATCCGGAACATGACCTTTACATTCTTAATAACCAAGGCGATACAGTAAGGAAAATTACTCCCTGGCATGGTTATGAATACCAGCCAATTGTTCAGGATATCGAAAACAATAACATTTACCTTTCCCAACCGACAATTGGCTATAGCCTTTCCGGTAATTATCATATGGATTGGGGTGTAACCGATGACTCGAATCAGATTCATACTTCCCGTGGTGCAAGTGGCGATGGTGTTTATTTTACAAAACTCGCTGCGGATGGCAGTCGCATCTTCTGGAATGTAAAGATTTATGACGGTGACCCTTGGTCAGGCAAGACCTGCCTGGCGATTGATCGACGAAACTATCTTTATATTACCTGGGGCGATGATGTTCAATATCTTGTTTGTGCTAAATCGACTGACCGTGGTTTAACCTGGAAGATTGATACGCTCTGGGACGAACGAGTTCTATCTCAACCGAAAATCGTCAGTGATACTGGTAATAATCTTCATATCGTCTGGCGAACCTGGACTACCGGTTGCCAACTCCATTATATGAAGTTGCGTGCTGATGGTAACTATGCGGTAGGAAATTCAATCTTTGCTTCTGGGGCTGAGACCTGGGACCCTCAGATTGAGATTGATCAAGATAATAACATCCACATCGTCTATACGACGGCTGCCTCAAATAACCAAAATATTTACTATACCGTAATCACGGGGAATCTCGATAAGAACGGAGAACCGGCATCCGATTCGGAACTGACCGTAATAAGAGATACCTTGATACAATATGATGCAATTGGTCTCGCCTATCCGAAGATTACAATTGACTGTCAACAGCGCCCCCATGTAATTTTTGAACAGGGTCAATACGGTTGTAATACCGACAAGGCGGTCTATCACATAAGAGGTGATGTGGCTCCTTCAATAAAACAAGATAAAATATTATGTCAAAACATTAAAAAAACAACTAAAGCTATTCCCAATCCTTTTATCCGTAATACCAGAATAGTAGGCTATGAAGACGACGATTTTTCGATTTATAACCTTTCCGGTAAAAAGGTTGGGGTTTGTCAAGGAGCCCGAATTGGCGATGCACTACCGGCTGGAGTATTTTTTTTGAAAGCTAAGACATGGCATTCGCAGTCGATTCGGCTTGTGAAAATACGTTAAGATTCTGGATATAAAGGTGAAATTATCACTCATAAAAATTAGACAGAGTAATCATAAATGGTTAGCTTGACAATTCATATAATTATCAGATAATTGGGCATGAGTAAAAAA
>JAOUPE010000437.1 GCA_029880025.1 Caldifarciminota bacterium | reverse complement strand
ATTCCAGGGGTCGGCTTGGTCAATGACCGATACGGCACCCGGCTCAATTAAATCATTTTGCCATTGGTAGATTATTTTGCCCAGACTATCGAAAACAATTACTTTTGAATTCTCATTTTCCGCCACATAAACTCTTTTTTTCGAATCAAGCGCAATTCCCTTAGGCTTTTTCAGGGAATCAAAGAATATCCCTTCCCAGACCAGTTCTCCTTTACGATATTTCAGTTTCACGATTCGATCGTTATCGGTGTCTGCCACATAGACATCACCTTCCGGATTGGCGGCGATTGCGTAGGGTTTCGAAAACTCTCCGACTCCACTACCCGATTTGCCAAAGATGCCGAGTTTTAATAAATTGACATTATAGACAATTTGACCGGTACCTGAATTGACGGCAAAAAGGGTTAAGATGTGATCATCCGATGCGGTGTTGGGATTATCGGTTTCTTTCATGCGAACCGCGATGACTCCCTCTGGTTCATCGATCCGAAATTTAGAACCCAGAAACATGTTTAGGTAAAATTTCGAAGTACGATGAAAACCCAGCGTATGCTTGAACGGAGGAATCAATAAGGTAGTAGGCGAGCCGAACGAAGTCGAGGCAACGATTAAAAAAAACATTAAGTGAAATGAATTCATTTGCATAATGTTAGCAAATTGAAGAATACTGTCAATATTCAAACAAGTTTGATTTTGAATTATTTATAAATTTAAAATATTTTCTTGACAGTTATAAATAATTCGTTATAGTTTTGTCATAATAAGGAGGAGCAATGGCGTGTAAGAAACGCGGTAAGGCAATGGCGAAAAAGAAAACCGCCAAAAAGCCGAAAAAAAAGAAGAGAAGGTAGTATTAACCATTAGGAGGGCAGCTTGCCCTCCTAATTTTTTATGCAGAAAATTCTTCAACTCTTCCAACAAACAAAATCCTGGAAATTATTTCGACGCAGGCTCGAACCAAACGCAAAATTATCAATCGGAAACATTCCAGGTTCAGCGAGAAGTTTTCTTTTACGTAGCATTTTTGATAATTTCCCGGTTATTTATATCGCGGACGGAGATAATTCCAGTACCGCTCGTTATGAAGAAATTTTAGCTTTAGCTGGACCAGATTCAGCCATAAGGGTTACCAGGGATAGCACTACCCAGATTGAGTTTTGGCGAAAGGTTTTAGCTGACGAAAAATTGATTGCAGTTATAAATAAAGAAGTTATTTATCTTTCAGCCCCGAGACTCGAAAATTTAAAAGATTTGGTGTTAACGCTTGGTCGGGGCGAAGAGTTTAATCGAGATAAAATGATTGATTGGTTGGTCGAGCATAATTATGAATTGGTCGATTTGGTAACCGAGCCCTGGGAATATTCGGTCCGCGGAGGAATCGTTGACGTTTTTGTCGAAAAAGAGGAGAATCCAGTAAGAATCGAATTTTTTGGCGACGAAATCGTTTCTTTAAGAAAATTTGATAGTTTGACGCAGCGGTCGATTAAACCAATTGAAAGGTTTGAACTGACTTCTCGACTAAGACCAATCGAATCAAACCAGCCCTTTCTTAGCCTGCTGCCTAAACATTATATAATTCTCTCGGAAATTTTGATTGATTGCCCGAACCATAAGATTGTATTTTTCGATAACGAAACTTGTGATTTCAATTTTGAGTTTTTATCGCCTAGTATCTATCTGGGAAATTTTTCAATCCTTGGGTCTGAAATCGAATCATCAAATTTAACCTTCTATATTATTTGCCGTGATGAATTTCAAAAAGAACGGTTGGAAAGACTATTGGGTGAAAAGCCTGTATATCTTGTCGGGAATTTAAATGACGGCTTTTTGGCGCCGAATGACGGGTTTGCCGTCTTGACCGAAAAGGAAATTTATGGTGTGCCAGTGATGCGTTTGCCCAAAAGGAAATTTAAGGGGCTACCGGTCGATGATTTGCTGTCGCTGCGAAAAGGTGATTATGTTGTCCACAAAAATTACGGAATCGGCATCTTCGAGGGAACCAAACGATTACGA
>JAOUPE010000434.1 GCA_029880025.1 Caldifarciminota bacterium | reverse complement strand
ATCGCGGGTGAATCATTCACCTTATCCGCACCCTGAATTCCGCCTTGTGCCATCGTGGTATTGGCATCAGCCACCCGTAATTTGGTCACCAATAAAACTTTAGCACCAGTCGCTTGTGCGGTTAGTGCAGCCGAGCATCCTGCACCACCGCCGCCGATAATTAAAACATCGGTTTCGATTTCCGGTTTTTTGATTTTAAATTTTGTTGGATTAAGTAAGCTATAGGCTTCGAATAAATCAGCAAATTCGTGTGGTGTTCGGTCGCCTTTATTTGGTCCGACTTTCAGTTCTCGCATCGCTTCGGTTTTATAATCAGGGTGGAAAGCCTTTAGTAAATCCTGTTTGGCATCAGGCGCAAGTAATGGTATTTGCTGGGTCATCCGAAAATTCCGGGTTTCTTCCAGTTTCTTGATTGATTCTTGCATCGAAGCTGGATACATGTATCCTCCCTTGAACGCTCTAAGCTATACGCTTTACGCAATACGCAGGAAATAAGAATCGAGCGTTAAGCGTGAAGCATCGTGCGTTTAGCGTAATCATTTCTCGATTTCCCGTTTGTTGTAGAGTTCTTTAATTGCGTCAGTACTCATTGTCATCAGTTTTTGTATCTCGGCATCGAACTTCTTTTCTGTCATCTCAGTCAGTCTTTGTTTAAGATGAAGGGCTGGTTTTGCCACATAGGCACCATAAAGCCGACGGGCTAAAAGTCCAACATAATATTGAACAATCTCAGCCGGACATCGGGTAGCACACAGCCCGCACATCACACAGTTAAATGACAAATCAGCGCATTTCGCAATATCACCTCGAATCGCCGCATTAACATAATCCATTACCTTGATATCCTGAGGGCATATCTTAGTACAAGAGTTGCATGAGATACAACGCATCACCTCTGGATAGAGTGCGACCAATGTTTCACCGATTGCCTTCAGTTTTTTCAAATCATAGTTGGCTTTGTTGGCTGGATAGAATGGCAGTTGGGCTAAATACATTCCGTCTTCAATCACGGTCTGACATGCCAAGCCAACTTTTGTTTTATAAGAATCCTTGGTCCGATAAACGGTTCCGCACGCACCGCAGAAACCCCCTCGGCAGCCTGCACCGCGCACGAATTGATAACCAGTCTCTTCCATCGCTTTCATAATCGTCAAACCTTTTGGTACCCGATAGTCTTTACCCATTATGTAGATTGTGACATATTCCATTAATTACTCCTTAAAATAGTGATTACGGCGATACATCACACATCGTTGTAATCGTTTTTCTTTTTATCGCTGTAATCATCAAACTTTGTTTATGTTCTCCGATATTTTTTCATTCCTTCTTCATAAAGGTCATTACCATAACAATCATTCACCACCACCGCTGGAAAATCTTCAACCGTTAGTTTCATTACCGCTTCTGGTCCTAAATCATCATAGGCTACGGTTTCACACTTCTTGATTCTTTTAGCAATCAGTGCGGCTGCACCGCCCACCGCCGCAAAATAGACGCCGGTATGTTTCTTTAATGCATCAATCACATCCGGGTTTCGATTGCCTTTGCCAATCATCCCTTTCATACCATAAGCCAAGAGAGTTGGAGTATAGGGGTCCATTCTGCCCGAAGTGGTTGGACCAGCCGGACCAATCGGATAACCGGGTTTAGCTGGAGCAGGACCGACATAGTATATTATCTGACCTTTCAAATCGACCGGCAGTTTTTCGCCTTTTTGCAAAGTGTCAACCAAACGTTTATGAGCGGCATCTCGACCGGTATAGATAATCCCGGTAATCAAAACCGAATCGCCAGCTTTCAAATCTTTAACCATCGCATCGGTTAAAGGAGTGGTAATCTTTTTCATCGCCATCTTCTCCTCCTTTATAGTACTGCACTCTTATGCCGTGCCGCATGGCAGTTAATATTGACCGCAGCTGGCAGACTCGCAATGTGGCATGGATAGGTCTCAATGAAAACTGCCAGTGCAGTCACTCTGCCACCAAATCCTTGTGGTCCGATTCCAGTTTTGTTG
>JAOUPE010000435.1 GCA_029880025.1 Caldifarciminota bacterium | reverse complement strand
CGGTTCATCAACCGCTACCATACCCATGTCGTGCAGCACCTTGGTAAAGAATCGGAAAAAGATAAGATGACCACAAGCATGCTCAATCCCACCCACATATTCATCAACCGGCAGCCATTGATTAACTTTATTCGGGTCAAACGGTAATTTGTCATTCTTCGGGTCACAGTAACGCATAAAATACCAGGAAGAATCAACAAAAGTATCCATCGTGTCCGGGTCACGTTTTGCTTTGCCGCCGCATTTCGGGCAGGTCGTATTAATGAAAGATTCAATTCCAGCCAGAACCGATTTACCCTTGGGCTTATAATCTTTTACGTCTCTGGGTAATAATACCGGCAGGTCTTTTTCCAGAACTGACACAATTCCACATTTTTCACAATGAATCATTGGAATCGGAGTTCCCCAATACCGCTGTCGAGAAATTAGCCAATCCTTTAAACGAAAATTGACCGTCCTTCGACCCAATCCTTTTTCTTCCAGGTAATCATTAATTTTTGCAATACCTTTAATGTTGTTCAGTCCATCAAACTGACCAGAGTTAACCATGACACCTTCATCAACATAAGCCGATTGCATCGTTTCTGGTTTTAGCGCTTGACCTTGAGGTTGAATCACCACTTTGATTGGAATCTTGTATTTCTTGGCAAATTCAAAGTCGCGCTGGTCATGAGCCGGCACTGCCATAATCATTCCGGTGCCATACGACGCCAGAACAAAATCGGCGATGTAAATTGGAACTTTCTCGCCATTCACCGGATTTATCGCATAGCGACCAGTGAATACCCCCTCTTTCTCGACACCAACCGCGGTTCGTTCAATTTCAGTTCGTTTCAATACTTTCTGGATAAAATCATTAACTTCCTTTTCGTATTTTGTGCCTTGGGCAATAGTTTCGGCTAAAGGAGCATCCGGCGCCAAAGCCATAAAAGTGACGCCAAACAGCGTATCCGGTCGGGTCGTGAAAATCGGAAATTTTTCGCCACTGTGTTCCAAGGTAAAATCAACCTCAATCCCTTCACTGCGACCAATCCAGTTTCGCTGCATTGTCTTTACATTCTCTGGCCAATGTTCAAGTTTATCCAGACTGTCCCAGAGCCTCTGGGCATAATCGGTAATCTTGAAAAACCATTGGGTTAACTTACGTTTCTCAACCGGTGCCGCACAAATTGAACGATAACAATGACCGTCAACTACCTGTTCATTGGCGAGCACGGTCTGACAACGCGGACACCAGTTGACATAAGCCTCTTTCCGATAAGCCAAACCGCGCTCGTAAAATTTCAGAAATAACCACTGGTTCCAGCGATAATAATCCGGTTCGCAGGTTGTTACCTCGGCATCCCAATCATAAGCGATACCCATTAGTCTTAGATTCTTTTTTGAAATATCGATATTCTCTTTGGTCCATTTTTCCGGATGGATGCCACGGGCAATTGCCGCATTTTCAGCGGGCAAGCCAAACGCATCCCAACCAAACGGATGGAGTACATCGTAGCCTTGCATTTTTCGATATCGGTTAATCACATCGCCAATCACATAATTCTTGGTATGACCCATGTGTAAATCGCCGGAGGGGTATGGATACATAACCAGAACATAATATTTGCGTTTTGGTTGAGGGTTGGTCTTGAAAATACCTTTTTCTTCCCAAAAGTGCTGCCATTTGGCTTCGCGTTGCTTGGCGGAAACCGGGTGTTTTTTCTCGCTGTCTTCAGCCTTATTTTCCATCGATTTTATCCTCCCTTTAACTCTGACATCAATATTGTCCGCTTCAGGCGGATTCTAAGTTTTTAATCAAAAAATATTCCAACAAAAAAAATGGTTCAGGATGACCTTTCTTTATCGCCTTGTCCATTATTGCCAGTTCAACCAGACATTTGTTCAGACTCTTTTTGGTCCAACGTTCCGCGCATCTCATCAAACCGCTCAATCTTAGTGAGCGCTCTCTTAGTCCAAACTCTTTTGCGACCTGAGTTTTGTTACGTTTCAAATCCAAGATTCTTAATAGCCG
>JAOUPE010000003.1 GCA_029880025.1 Caldifarciminota bacterium | reverse complement strand
CATTGGTATTGACACTTCTATCGATAGTCTGCTCCTCGGCTGGAAAATGCTCAAGAAGGTGACTAATTGCATCCTGTTCGAAATGAACGCCGTGCAACTTGCTTTTCCGGATAAGCTTTTTGACCTTGTGGTGTGTATACAGAACGGAATCTCAGCATTCCATGTGAATCAGCAAGATTTAATCCAAGAAAGCATACGCATGACCCGAACTGGTGGACTCATCCTTTTTTCAACCTATTCTGACAAATTCTGGCAAGAACGATTAGAATGGTTTCAACTCCAATCCCAAGCCGGTCTATTAGGTGAAATCGATTATACAAAAACTAAGGACGGTGTGATAATATGCAAAGATGGTTTCACTGCAACAACGGTTAGTCCAGAAAAGTTCCGAACTTTGACCAAACGATTTAATGTTAAGACAAATATTGTTGAGGTGGACGAATCAAGTCTATTTTGCGAGATTATTCCTTATTAAATATCATAAAAATACTTTAAATAAATTCTTAACCCAAAAGAAAATTAAATTGAGAGGTTATCGTCTTCTTGATGATTGGCTGACGGGACAGCTATGAGTTCAGTTATTTCTAATTATTATTTACTATATTCTACAACTTCCCGAATCGATTCCGGTGCCACTTTTGCTTTAGCAAATAAATCTTCAACCATCTTACGGTCCGGAGCATTCCAGTAGCATATCGCTTGACCATTCTTTTCATCGATATAAGCTTTTTCCATGGTGAGATTGCTTCCAACTGAAGCTTTTATTGCTGATTCTCAAGCCGATTTAACTTTATCCATCGGCATGGGAGGTAAGGTTATTAAGAATTTTGACATTTTTACCTCCTTTTTTGATTTTTCCTAATACTCATAGCTATCCCTTTGTTTTATTATTCTTCAAGAAATCAAAAATGTCAATCCAAAATTCGCAATAATATATTTCTTCTTTTTCTTACAAATAAATAGATATTATTTCAAAAGCACGAATTTTTTGGCTATAGTCCTATTTTCAAAATCAGCTTTTATGAAATAGACACCAGATGCTAAGAATGACAATTCTTTTTGATGATGAGAAGTTCCTTTTGAAACAGAAATGCTAAATGAACATACTCTTTCGCCTGAAAGACTATAACAGGTATCCATCTTGACCATAAACAATTGCTAATGATCCAACCCAGCCATTTTTGGGTCCATTATATCGATAAACCCATCTTTCGGTTCCGATATTATTAAGGCTTATAACGGTGAAATCAGAAGAACCTCCCAGCTAGACCCTGTAGCATAAAGATTTCCATGATGACCATAAACGATGGCGTTAGAACTTAAAGCCCTATACTCAAAGTAGGCACGATTTTAATCATAGGCAGTACCTTACCCGGTTCAAGTTAGAGGATACCCAACCCAAAAGTAAAATCAAATATAAGACATTAAAAATCGGAAGCTATCTAAATTTTTTCCTTAATTTGAGCATTAGTTATAAGTAATATTTTTGCTCAATATAATACATGTCTTCTTTTTTCCTTAAGCAACCGAACATGTTATTATGTCTCAATATTTCTGCATAAAGCCACATAAATCTTGACTTTTCCGATTTTTTGGGTATTCTTACGGTTTACTATGTTGACAAAACTTTTAAGTTTCAAACACCTTGGAGAAAGAATGAGTAAATCAGTATATGTTTTGAAATTATCGGTCATAACTGCTATCTTATTGGCTTTCCTGGGATGTCAAAACAAACCACCCGAGATTCAAGCCCTGCGTGGTCCGGATGCCGGTCAAGTTAATACGGTCCAAACTTTTTATGTTATCACCTCTGACCCAGAAGGCGATAGTATAAGTTGTCAGTTCGACTGGGGAGATGGCAAGAGTTCTCTTTGGTCTGAATTTGAACCTTCTGGTGCAATATTTTCTGATACTCATACTTTTAATACCGAAGGCGAAGTAAACATTACGGCTCGCGCTAAAGACAGTAAAGGTAAGATTTCAAACTGGTCCAAGCCTAAATCATTCTCGGCGACTTCCAATGAATGGGTAATCAGATTGCGCTATGCTGAAGTGATTGATGAAGATTCGGTCTCTTTTATTTCTACCCCAGCAATCGCCGATGACGGCAAAGTCTATGTTGGTTGTTCATTCGGTGATTTTCATATGATTAGTTTTACCAATTATATTAAATATCAACATCCGGATGAAGCTCTGTTTATCTCATCACCAGCAATCGGCGCCGATGGTACGGTATATGTGGGCTGTGAGGATGGTTATCTTTATGCTTTCACACCAAATTTGGGCAGGAAATGGCAATTTCCGACCAGTGGCGAGATTATTTCTTCTCCGGCACTTGGCAGCGACGGAACAGTTTATGTATTATCTGATGACGGTTTTCTTTACGCAATATCCGACCAGGGACAAAAAATCTGGGAATCTCTGATTCCGGACGCAGCTTTTTCTTCGCCCGCAATCGATAAAGATGGCACGATATATTTAGGCAGCGAAGACGGATTTCTTTATGCTATAGATCCAAATAACGGCAGTGAAAAATGGCGTTATGATGCAGGTTCCGCAATCAATTCTTCGCCGGCGATAAGTGCTGACGGTCGAATCTGTTTTGGGACTGAAGATGGATATGTATTATGTGTTGATACTGATGGTTCAAAACTCTGGGACTATCCTATGGGAGGAATAATAATTTCCTCACCCGTGTTCGATACCGACGGCAACTCATATATTGGTTCTGAAAATGGTGATCTTTATTGTCTCGATTCCTTGGGTAACGAGCGCTGGTCTTTTCGAACTGATGGCGAAGCAACTTCCAGTCCTGCCGTGCGTCAGGATGGTTTAATTTATTATCGAGTCTTATTTGCTGACCAGGACAGTCTGTTTGCGATTAACCAAGATGGCACCAGACGCTGGTCGGTGTCGCTCGGCATTTCTGAAGGTGATGAACCAATTCCTTCGCCCACCATTGCTCAAGACGGTTCGGTGTATATAAGTGGTGGCGATGCCTTATATGGATTTGTTGGTAAAACCGGTGGCGCAGCTTCATCTTCCTGGCCGATGTTCAGACATGATGCTAAACATACTGGAAGATTAACCAGTAGTCGTTCATCGTCTGTCGAAGCCCGTATCGTGAGTCGTAAGACCGATGACAGAAGACTAAACGGGCATCGAAAAACAAGAGGCAGTGGACGATAAAAGAAATGTTCCAACCCGTTAGAAATAATCAGAAAGTGTTGTAAAGAAAATAATATGTCAAAAAAATTTCATAAGAACCAGGAGAATTCTAACGGGTTCCAACCGGTTCCGCCCAAACCAAATTTCCCCGAAATCGAACATCGGATTCTTGAATTTTGGGAAAAGAGCAAACATTTTGAAAAGCTTCGCGCTAAGAACAAAGGCAAGAAGAAATTTTCTTTTCTGGATGGTCCGATAACCGCTAATAATCCAATGGGCGTGCACCATGCCTGGGGTAGAACTTATAAAGACCTTTTCCAGCGATTCTATGCGATGCTTGGATATGACCAGCGTTATCAAAATGGCTTCGATTGTCAAGGATTATGGGTTGAGGTCGAAGTTGAGCGAGAACTTGACTTTAAGTCAAAACGGGATATCGAACAGTTCGGAATCGATAAGTTTGTCGAAAAATGTAAAGAGCGGGTACTGAAGTACTCGGCAATTCAAACTAAACAATCAATCCGCTTAGGACAATGGATGGATTGGGATAATTCATATTATACGATGTCGGATGAAAACAATTATACCATCTGGTATTTCTTGAAAAAATGTTATGAGCATGGCTGGATTTATAAAGGCACTGATGTGATGCCCTGGTGTGCCCGCTGTGGCACCGCCCTTTCTGAGCATGAAATTGTTACCGAAGGGTATCGGGAATTAACCCACCCTGGTCTTTATTTGCGATTTCCCATCATCGGCAAAGAAAAAGAATATCTTTTTGTCTGGACCACAACGCCCTGGACTTTGACTTCCAACGTTGCGGCAGCAGTCCATCCTGAAATCATTTACGTTAAAGTTAAAAAGGATGATGCAATTTATTATTTGGCGAAAAGCCGTTTACCAATCCTATTTGAAAAACCTTACGAAGTATTAGCCGAAATACCGGGTAAGGAACTGGTCGGTTTAACCTACCAAGGACCGTTCGATGAACTTGAAGCTCAAGCCGGGGTCATTCATCGGGTTGTGGCTTGGGATGAAGTGAGTGAGACCGATGGTTCAGGTATCGTTCATATCGCACCAGGCTGCGGTAAAGAAGACTTTGAATTAGGTAAAATCGAAAATTTAGCCGTAATCGCACCGTTAGATGAAAACGGATATTTTCTACCTAAATTCAATTGGCTAACTGGAAAAAATGTAAAAGAAGTTAACGAGGCAATCTTCAAAGATTTAGAGCGGAAAAGAATACTTCATAAAGTCGAAGATTATACCCATCGTTATCCGGTCTGCTGGCGCTGTGACAGCGAATTGGTCTTTCGATTAGTGGATGAATGGTTTATCAAGATGGACGAGTTGCGTTTTCAAATCATGGAATCGGCAAAACAGGTGCGCTGGATTCCCGAATTCGGTTTGGAACGAGAATTGGACTGGCTCACCAATATGCAGGATTGGTGTATCTCGAAAAAACGATACTGGGGTTTGGCTTTACCAATCTATCAGTGTAACTGTGGTCATTTCGAAGTGATTGGTGGTAAAGAAGAATTGAAGTCAAAAGCGGTTGAAGGCTGGGATAAATTTGAAGGGCATACCCCGCATCGTCCCTGGATTGATGAAGTCAAAATTAAATGTCCAAAATGTGGCGCCAAGACCCAACGGATTCCAGAGGTCGGTAATCCCTGGCTGGATGCTGGAATCGTGCCATTTTCGACAACCCGTTATCTAACTGATAATAAATATTGGCAGGCATGGTTTCCATTCGATTTCATAACCGAATGTTTTCCAGGACAATTTCGCAATTGGTTTTATGCTATATTAGCTATGAGCACGGTTCTAGAAGGTAAAACACCATTTCGCACTTTACTTGGGCATGCCTTAGTCAAAGATGAAAAAGGCGAAGATATGCACAAGTCAGCTGGAAACGTCATATGGATTGAAGAAGCTGCCGAAAAGATGGGTGCGGATGTGATGCGTTGGATTTTCATCGGTCAGAACCCGACAATTAATCTAAATTTTGGTTATACCGTGGCTCGAGAGACTACCCGGAAGTTATTAACTTTATGGAATGTTTACAGTTTCTTCATAACCTACGCGCGGATTGATAAACCACAGATTGGCACCGATAAACCACAGATGAGCACAGATAAGACGCTATCTGTGCTTGATCGCTGGATAATCTCGCGGTTAAATTCAATGATAAAATTGGTAAGAGAGCGGTTAATGGATTATGACCCGGTTCCAACCATTCGAGAAATCGAACGATTCATTGACGATATGTCGTTGTGGTATGTCCGCCGTAATCGCCGTCGATTCTGGAAATCCGAAGATGATAAGGACAAGCTAACCGGTTACCATACCCTATACGAATGTTTAATGAAACTGGTCAAACTGATTGCACCGTATATGCCATTCTTGGCTGAAGAATTATATCAGAATCTGGTAGTTTCGGTAGATAAGAAACAACCCGAAAGCGTGCATCTGTGTGATTATCCAGACTCCGACACTACCCTGATTGACAATAAGCTTGAGGCAGAAGTTGCTTTAGTTCGGGAATTAGTATCGCTCGGGCATGCGGCAAGGGAGAAAGCAAAGATTAAAGTTCGACAGCCCTTGAGCAAAGCAACGGTCTTCGCTCCCAAAACTAATGACAATAAATTACTTGAACCTTATATCAATGTCATTAAGGACGAGTTGAACGTAAAAGAAATCGAACTACTTGAAGTGGACCGTGAAGCGCCTCAGGTAGCTAAATATTCAATCGAGATTGATACTCGACTTACTCCGGAGTTAGAAAATGAAGGTTTCAGTCGGGAGCTGGTTCATAAAGTTCAGAACTTAAGAAAAGAGGCGGGTTTTGAAGTTACTGACCGGATACGTCTTTACTACAAAACCTCTTCCCGTTTGGAGACTGCAATCCAAGCCTTTAAGTCGTATATTCAGAACGAAATCTTAGCCACCGAACTGCTTGAAGCAGACCGCGAAGTACCTCAGGCAGATTTGACTAAGGATTTGCGCATCAATGGCGAACCCGCCAAATTGACTTTATCTAAAATAAGAAGGTGAAGATATATGAAAAAGAAAGACTTAATGCATTTTGAAAAAAAGCTCCTTGCCGAAAAGCAAAAGATACTCAAACAGCGGGGTCATACCAATGAAGTATTAAAACAACCCCAACGTGAAGCCGGGGGCGAAATCTCGGGTTACCGTACCCATATCGCTGACCAAAGCTCTGAAACTTTCCAGCGCGAATTAGCCTCACAACTAACCTCCCAGGAAAGCATGACCCTCGCTGAAATCGATGCTGCGTTGAAAAAGATTCAGAACGGTCACTTTGGTATTTGTGAAATGTGCCAAGGAAATGTTCCTAAAGCTCGGCTTGAAATCCTCCCCTATGCTCGTTTATGTATTAAGTGTAAACGAAAAGGGGATTCTAAATAGCTAATATTCGCAGACGCCGTTCTGAGCGAAGCGAATAATCTCTTTATGATGAGACCCTTTGCCTTTAGCTCAGGGTGACACTCCGTGTCATCTGTGCTTATCGGTGTAATATCCAAGTTTTCTCTAAACGGTCTCTTTCATGAGAAATATTTTATTAGAAATTGAATATGACGGTACTGATTATTTTGGCTGGCAGTATCAACCAAATAAGAAAACTATCCAAGGAACGATTGAAGAAACTCTAAAAAAATTTTTGAACGAACCGATAAATCTTATCGGAACATCAAGAACCGATGCCGGGGTCTCGGCATTAGGGCAGGTAGCAAATTTTCTCTGTAACAGCCAGCTTTCGGTTAAATCGATTCAAGCTGCCCTCAATTCTTCATTACCCCGTGATATTTATATCAAAAAGGCCTATAGTGTTCACCTCTTATTTCATGCCCGATTTGATGCCAAAAGTAAGATTTATCGCTATCAAATAATTTTCGGACGTTCGCCGTTACGCCAAAGATTTGCCTGGGCATTGAAATATCGACTTAATGTGGCAAGAATGGAACAAACCTCCGAGTTGTTTATTGGCAATAAAGATTACCACTGGTTCTGTGAGACAAAAAATGAGAACGGCTATGTGAATGTCATGGACATTAACTTTAAGAAAAATCAGGATTTGGCGATTGAAATCGAAGCCAATCGTTTTTTGTATAAGATGGTTAGAAGAATTGTTGGGGCGCTCGTTGATATTGGTCGAGGCAGAATCAATAAACAAGATATCCTTAATCGATTTTTAAATAAAAAACATAAGCCGTTAATAGTTGCACCCCCCTCAGGACTGGTACTCCTTAAGGTAAAATACTAACTGGTTTTTCAATTTTCAGAACCCTTAATTCTGTCCTTAGCTTGATAAAACCCAAAAATTTGTTAAAAGTTTATATCTTTTCAAAGAGATTGACTGATTAGTAATTTATGTTATAATATATACCTATGGAGCAGGAGACTTTATTTGAATCTAAATCGGTAAATCTATCTGCGATTAGCAATAATCAAAAAGGATTTACCTTAATTGAATTGCTGATGGTTATTTCAATTCTCGGATTAGTCCTTGCCATGTCTATACCTAACTACAATCTCTATCGCGAACGCGCCCGAAACGCTGCGCTTAAATCTAATATGCATCAAGTATCGGTAGTTATCGAAGTCTTTCATTTAGAAAAAGGGTATTATGCTGATGATTTCTATGAAGATGGGTTCGGCGCATTGTTCCCGGGTGGAAAATGGGATCAGGAATTAGGAAAATTACCAACCAATCCCTGGACCGGTAAAGAGATGGACCCTGATGAAATCGATACCGATGAGTATGACGATTTAGCCGATATCGCCAATACTTCTGAAAATGGTCCAAATGATGATTGGGGTTATGAACCTGGTGAAATGAGATATGGTGTTTATTCTCCTCCTGGTCGAGCCGAAGCAACAAATTGGGGTCTAATTGGATTTGATAGGTCTGGTCAGTCTTTACGCGATTTCTCTCCCGAACATGAAGTGATCATCTTCGTACTTCATAATTAAGAAGTTATTGGTGTACAAATTGGTTTGAAACATTATGATGATTACTGACGACATGTTACAAACTTATAAAATACTATATTACTGTTTTTACTTGACTTTAACAAATCGGATTTTATAATTTCAATTGGTAAAAATGAAACCAGTTAACTTCAGGGTCAAAATAGAATCGAAGGCTTTTACTCTACTCGAGTTGATAGTATCTATCTCAATTATTGGTATAATCCTCGGTTTTTTTGTTCCACCAATCGTTTCACGAATAACTATGAATGCCAGAATTGGTGCAACAAGAAAGGAAATGGTTCAATTACGAGACGCAATCGTTGGTAATCCCGAAATAATTGCTGGTGGCGAATATGCTGATATTGGATTTTATGGTGATGTTGGGAGACATCCAAGACATTTAGTAGAACTCGTAACATCAAGACCCGATACTACCAGTTTTGTTTATCCAGGGCGGGAAGCGATTCCTCTCTGGAGTCCGTTTTCAAAACGTGGCTGGCACGGACCTTATGTACGCGACGATGGCAATCAAGGTTATTTAAACGATGCTTGGGAAAGTCCTTATCGCTTTGTTAAAGATGACTTAGGCATTCCAATCGGAATCAAGTCAGCCGGACCTGATGGCAGATGGTTGGGGGACCCTGGCGTGACCGAAAATGATGATATTGTGGTATCATTCTGAAAGAAATTAAATATGGACTTAATAAGAGGAGCAGAGAAAGGGGTAACTCTTCTCGAGCTATTAATCGTTCTAATGATTATCGGTATTCTCGTTACCGCCGCGGTAAAAACCTGGGATGTAAGTTTACAGCGTTCGAGGTTCAATTCGACACTAAAAGAGATGGATAATTTAGTATGGGCAATCGCTGGCAACCCAAATCTAATTACCGGTGGTAAAAGGAGTGATTTTGGTTATGTCGGCGATATCGGAATGTTACCGATTACGCTTCGAGATTTATATGAAAACCCCGGTAACTTTTCTCAATGGCGCGGACCATATATCAAACAGATATTTCAAGAAAGCCCATTAGGTTACATGATTGATGCTTGGGGCGATACATATGTTTACCCTAACCCAATGACAATTTATGATACCAGTCCGGTTTATGTAAGAAGTTACGCTGGTGGTTCGAGTATTATTAAAGAAACTTGGTTAACAAAATCAATCGCGGCTAAAAAAAGGGATATCGTATCAAATATAGTTGCGGGAAATTTTTACGATGCTCATGGCGACCCGCCAGGTATTTCGGCGGGTAGTTTGGATTCAATTTATATAAAACTATACTACCCTCGGCTTGGTAAGATTGATTCATTTACGCCGATTCGCGTAGATACATCTAATTTCAGTATTGCTGGCGTCCCGATTGGCAATCATAAAATTAAAGCAATCGGCGTTCACCGTACAGGTACTACTCGTTATGTAGATTCGGCAGAGAAATATGTTTGTGTATATCCTCGAATCGGAGCAAGCGATGTACGAATACATTTTCCGGCACTATTATTTGGGCTTAAGGAAACTGAACCATGAAATTAAAAGAAAATAAATCAAAAGGATTTACCTTAGTCGAGCTCATTGTAGTATTACTCATAATAGGTATTCTTTCCGGTGTTACCCTAAGAGCAATAGATTTAACTCGGGAACGTTCAATGTTTACTGATACCACGAAAAAACTGAACGAATTGGGCAAAGCAATCACCGGGAATCCAGATTTAATCGCTGAAGGCAGAAGAGTCGACTTTGGATTCATCGGTGATATGGGTCGATTACCTGTCAGTTTGGACGAACTTATAAAAAATACGACAAATGACATTAATTGGCATGGTCCATATATCAAAATAGACTTTTTAGAAGACACAGTAAATCCAACTTTTAAACGCGACGCATGGGGTAATGAAATTGAGTATTCACTGGAATTGGCAACGCTAACCAGCTTGGGCAATGGTCGCCAGACTATGACTTACAAGCTTACCGACAGCATCGCTTTTCTTACCCAAAACCGAGTTGGTGGCATAATAACCGATAATGAAAATAATCCACCGGGCGAATTTGATTCTCTTATTTCCATTACGATTGAATTACCTGGCGGTGACTCAGTTACTCAGCCAAATTATAGCGGTTATTATCAAGTTGGTGGAATCCCTATTGGTAAACACAAAATAACGGTCGCACGCGGGACTGCTTCTCCCGAAATATTAGTAAAATGGGTTTCAGTTGTTCCAAAGTCAAATACCTTGGTCGATTTCAAATTTACTTCCTCATTTCGTTCAAAATTACAATATGTGGAGAAAAGCGCCGTTACTTTGCCTGATTCTGCTAGTGTTCAATTTTCTGTCTTCAATACCTCTGGTGAGGTAGTAAATTTGACTTCGCTTCGATTTATGAATATAGCTACGCCGCCCGATACACCTGTTTTTTGCGAAACGATTATAGCAACCGGTAGAGTTCCTCCAAATCACTTATGGGATTGGGGAGAGGTAAAACGAATTGGAGTAGGTAGGGAAGCTCAATTTATACCTCCGGCTTTAGAAATTGCACCTCGTTCCATTGCATCTATTGGATTGTTACATTTCCGAACCGATTCCACGGCCAGTGCACCTTCTTTTCCAATGGACAGGAGGTATATTGAATTAATCTTTAGTGATGGTTCGCTAATTCGATTTTTGACAGAGAGGCCGGAAAGTATAATGCACTTAATGCACTATACGCCAAGAGAAAGGAGTAACAGTGGCTTTTGATTTAGGTAAGTTACTCAAATCAGAAGGTAAAGGAATAATTTCAATTGATATTGGTTCTAATTCGGTAAAATTTGTTAAACTCGAAGGCTCAAGAATCACTGATTATGGACTAAGAGAGATTGGCGAAACTCAAGACATCGCAGGTGCAATCAGAGACCTCATCAGAGATTATAAACCAGGCCAGGTCTTCACCTTCGTTTCCGGACCTTCGGTTAGCATGCGTCAGGCAATGTTTCCAAAGATGAGCCGCCGTGAGTTAAGGGATTCTATCATTCTCCGTCTCGACAAATATTCACCCTTTGCCCTGGAAGAAGCAATACTTGACTTTCGAACCCTTGGTTCGGTCAAAGAGGCAGGTGTTGTTAAAGATAACGTAATGGTAGTAGCGGCACGAAAGGATATAGTATCAGACCATATCTCGACGATGCGTAAAGCCGGGCTTGAACCAACTACGATTGGTATTGCACCATTCGCTTTGGCTGGCGCAATTAGGAAATTTGCCCGAATTAAGCCGGATGAAAATTTATGTGTCTTAGATATAGGGTCCGAATTCACCAATATCATTTTCATGAAAGGCGAAAGACTTGACCTTGCCCGTACCATAACCACCGCCGGCAACGCGATTACCGAAGCGATGACGGTATCAATTACTACCGAAGAAGGTGAATTATCTTTAGATGGTAGAGAAGCCGAAGCGGTAAAACGGCGTTATGGTTTACCTGCCGAGGACAGCACGGAAAAATTAGAATCGGGAATGCCGATACGCAGATTAGCTACTTTACAGCGTTCGGCCTTAGAGAGATTTGGCGCCGAAATTAATCGTTCGATTGACTATTACAAACGAGAATTCGGTGAACCAAAAATTGACCGAATGTTAATCTGCGGTGGTACGGCCTTGCTGAAAGGCATCAAATCTTTCTTCGAGCAAACGACCAAAATTCCAACCGAGATTTTTGACCCGTTTCGTATCAATAAGTTATATCGACCAGGCACACCCCCATCGGAACAAGTTGGTTCCCGATTAGTCACATCATTAGGTTTACTTTTTGATCATCAGGAGATAGACCTACTTCCCGGAGAACTTAAACTTAAAAAATATACTGCGAAAGATATAAAAATTGTAGTATTATTAGCAATATTTGTCATACCTTTACTTCTTATAATAAATCTCTTTTTGGCTTTACAGGCAACGGTCGGAACTGGAACCATAAAGAGTTTACAAAAAGAGATAAAAACAACCGAAAAACTTTACAGCGAATATTTTGATTTAAAAGAAGACCTCAAAGAATTGGATGAGCGACAGAAATTACTCCGCGGCATTGTCGGGCAAGAATTCGCAACGGTTCCGCTTATGCAAAGATTAAGTTTAATCGTGCCGGGAAATATTCAATTAAGAAACTGTGTCCTCTCCGATCAACGTAAGATAAAAATTAATGGCATAGTGTCTGGTACGTCCCATTTCTTAGACATCGATTTAATGCAATTTATGATGAATCTTGAACGTGACCCCTTGGTCCGAAGTGTTGAGCTGAAAACAAAAAATCGGATTTTTTTGATGGGTGAGCCAGCATTAGATTTTGAAATCGAAACGGAATTGGAGTAAAGATGGAAATCCTACAACGTAAAATCCTTTTTGGTGGAATCGTAGCACTTATCGTGCTCGTAATACTTTCCATTGTATTTTTATATCAGCCGAAAATTCAAGCTAGATTAAAAACTCAAGCCGAGGTGACAAAATTAAGGAATCAACTTAAAGAAATGAAAGAAATGGTAAAAGGGATTGGTGCGTTGCGAAGTCAGATTGCCAAACTCGAATCACAAAATGCGGAATTTATGTCTCACGTCGCACCACGAGCACAACTTTTAACCTTACTTCGAGAACTAGCTAAGATTGGTGAACGGTACAATATTACTTTTTTGGAAATTGCACCACCGGGTCTAGATACTATGCTTCAATTTGAGAGTGCCGATAAGCCAATTCGTCCGGTTCCTTTTCAAATTGTTATACAAGGGCGTTACCTTGATATTGGCAACTACATCAATGATTTAACTCATTTTCCTTACTTCGTTAAAGTGCCGGAATTTGAAATAACCGGCAAAGATGAAATTAGACCTGCTATTGAAGCTCGTCTGCTATTAAATATTTATACCTCCAGTCTGCCATTTGCTCAGCCAATTCCAGCTAAACCATTAGGGGAAAAATCATGAGAAGAGGTATACTATTTCTTTTAATATTAGTCGCCTTAGTCTTTTTTGCATGGCAGGTCGTCCTCAAACCAAAACCAGCAAAATCAAAAACTTCGAAAAAGACTAAAGAAGTAAAACCCAAGACAGAAAAAACAATAAAAAAAAGAAGCAAGCGGTCAGGAAGATTGAAAAAATTGACTAAAGAAGAAAGAAAGGCAGAGAAAGCACTAAAGCGCGCCGAGCGAAAAAGACGTAGGGAAGAATTACGTCGTAGAAAAAGGGAAGAAAGATTAGCCAAAAGAGCTGCCAGGCGAAAAAGAGGTAAAAGCGGAAGAAAGAGTAAAAAGGGGTTAGGTGCTTATATTTTGCAAGCGATTATCTGGTATGATGTTGGTCCGAGTTATGCAATGATCGATGGCCGAAGGTTCGAGGTCGGTGATGTGATTTCGGGCAGAAAAATTGTCACGATAAAACCAGACCAAATCGTCGTTGATTACCGAGGTAATAAAAGCGTTATTCGCATGGGCGAAAGCGTTTTACCAAGCGGCTATTTCAGTACTGTTAAAAGAAGACGTATGTAAATATGCGGATATCACGAATAAAAGCGAATGTTACGAATATTTTTTATACGTTATATTCGTTTGTCATTCGCTTAATTCGTATATAAGAGAGGAGAGAAATTGAGACAGAGAATATTATATATCGTCTTATTGGTGGTCTTGGTTTTAGTTGGTTACACAATTTTGCGACCCAAACCAAAACCCAAGTCTCGAATCAGTGTTAGTCAAAAACCCGCCACGGTTAAGACGCCGGCTACCGTTACTAAAACCGAAACCAGTGAAGATACGCTTATGAAAATAAAGGTGACTACCGATACGGCTCAAATTAAAAAAGTCGAAAAGATGCAAAGACCGACTAAACCGGATACCGGTAAAGCAAAGGTTAGCAAAAAACCAGATACCAGCAAAGTAACAACTGCAAAAAAACCGATTAGTAAACCACCTGCCGAGGAAAAGCCAGAGGAGAAAGTTGCTGTATGGGGAACCGATCCTTTTGTCCGAGACTGGATTTTGGCTACCGAGATTAGAGATATGAGACTAAAAGCAGTTACAATCAGCGGACTTAAATCATATGCTTTGATTAATGATCAAATTTTAGGAAAAGGCGAGGTGATCATGGGTAAAAGAATCGTAGAAATAGAAAAAGATAAAGTAATCTTAGAACAAGGGGGTAGACAATTTACCCTCTTTTTAGGGGAGTAGAATATGAACCTTAAAATCAAAAAATCAAGATACACAGCCATATTCATTTATATTTTAATATTACATTTTTCTCTATCGCTTATCGATGCTGAAATTACTGAACCCGGAGTTACTAACCAAACCAGGTCGATCGCAATCGAACAACTTAAAGACAAAGTGCGGGTCACGGTACGCTGTTCAGAAAGTCCTAATATCGGTGTTTTTAGCGTTGAATCACCACCCAAAATCATTGTTGATTTTGTGGATGTCCAAAACAAACTAACCGAAGCGGAAGTTACCGGACCAAAGCTCTATCCAATAAAAGCGATTCGACCCAGTCAGTGGAAAGAAATGCCATTAATTACCCGAGTTGAAATTGAACTTGAAGTTGCCGCTCCGTTTAATGTTGAACGCCAAGAAAATCTGGTTGCAATTGATATCGACGCCAATCCGCCAATACTTGCGCCAAGAGAAAGTGAGGAGTTGAAATTCGAACCAACCGTTTCGATGTACGTAAAAGATGCGGAAATTGTTGATATCCTCCGTATGCTTGCCGCTCAATTCAGTCTGAACATCATCACCACCATGGATGTAAAAGGTTTGATTACGGTTCGAATCCAGGATATCCCGCTTTATACTGCGTTCGACGCCTTGGTTAAAGCCGCTGAATGCAATTTTATCAAGTATAGCGATGGTCTTATTCTAGTAAAACCAATCAAAAAAGAATTGCCCGGTGAACTTCAGACTCGAGTATTTGAATTAAAACATACTGAGGCGAATGATATAAAAGAGGCTTTGAAAAACGTAATCTCTAGAGAGGGTAATGTTGAATTCTCCTTTCGAAGGGTCGCCAAGGGTAGTGGGTCAGAACGTTCCTCGGTTTTGGTCGTTACGGATCGAGCAGAAAATATGGCGGAAATTGAAAAGGTTATTCGATCTTTGGACCTACGACCTCCTCAGATTGTAATAATGGCAAAACTAATCGAGACTTCGCAGTCGGCCCAAGACCTATTCGGTATCAATTGGAATCTAACTGTCTCCGCCGTCGGGCAAATAACCGAAGTACCGGCGGAAGGTGAACCGGTGCAAATGCCAATTCTTGTGAATAATTTAATATTAGGTACGATTGACTTTGGCAACATGTCCGCAATTTTGAGTTTCCTGCAGACAAAAGGAAAAGGACGTTTACTATGTGAGCCTCAGATTACCACCTTAGATAATCAAACTGCCCTTATTGAACTATCAACCAAATATCCTCAACCAACGGTTGAAATAAATCCTCAAACTGGAGCCCAATCGGTAAGGTGGACTCAACTAGATATTCCGATTGAGCTGGTTGTTACTCCACACGCAACAGCCGATGGTACAATAAATACAAATATTGAAGTGACGGTGGAAGCAATAACCGGATGGATACCGGCACCGATAGCTCAGGGTGGTGAACAACCAATCATTGCCAGCCGTCGTGCCCAAACTCAAGTAGCGGTAAAAAACGGTGAAGTTATTGTAATTGGTGGTTTGACCAAGGATGAAGTGGTCAGGACCAAAAGCCGCCTGCCAATTTTGGGCTACATTCCAATTTTAGGCGACCTCCTCTTTAGTCAAACTAGTACCCGTACTGAGAAAAACAATTTAATAATCTTCATCGCACCACAGGTAATCAATTCTCAAGGATAGCGTCGGTAGGTAGTTATTGACTAAAGAGGGTATGAATGTTGACATTGATGAGTTATTGAAATATGCGGCAAAGTATGGTGCTTCAGATTTGCACCTCACGGTCGGCAATCCACCGATTATAAGGGTCAATGGTCGCTTAAAGAGAATCCCTGGACCAAGTTTAACCGCCGAAGAAGTTAGAACTCTAATATTTTCAATTTTATCTGAGGAACAACGAGCAAAGCTTGAGAAAAAAAGGGAACTTGATTTATCTTATTCTTGGGGCACGGCTCCGCCTTACATTAAACTCGATTATCAGACCTCGGATCGAGTCCGCGCTCGGGTCAATGTCTTTTTAGAAATTGTGGGCATTGGCGCCGCCTTTCGCATCATTCCGGCTCGCATTCGTTCATTAGACGAATTACCTGCTCCCGAATCAGTAAAGGAATTAACTCGGAGACATAAAGGCTTGGTCTTAGTTACTGGTCCGACTGGTTGTGGTAAGTCGACCACTTTAGCCAGTATGATTGACTTTATCGACCACCAATCATGTGAGAGGATTATAACGATTGAAGACCCAATCGAGTATATTTTCCAAGGGAAAAATTGCTTAATCAGTCAACGCGAAATCGGTGTCCATTCCACCTCATTCGCCAGTGCCTTAAGGGCTTGTTTGCGTGAGGATCCAGATGTAATTTTAGTTGGCGAAATGCGTGATTTAGAAACGATATCACTGGCTTTGACTGCAGCTGAGACCGGTCATTTGATTTTATCTACGCTTCATACCAACAATGTGGCGGAAACAGTTGATCGGGTAATCGATGTCTTTCCATCCGAACAACATAATTATGTTCGACAAATCTTTGCTAATGTCATTATGGGGATAATCTCACAAATCTTAGCACCTCGTAAAGATGGCCGAGGCCGCGTTGCCGTAATGGAACTTCTTATCGCAACTCCGGCAATCCGAAATCAAATTCGCGAGGCTAAATCTTATCAAATCCCTTCCCTGGTTCAGACCGGTTCCCAGTATGGGATGCAAACTATGGACCAGTGCCTTGCTAATTTGCTGCGCAAGGGTTTAATATCACAACAGACCGCCTGGGAATATGCTACGGATAAAAAGATGTTTAAACGCGAGGAAGTTGAAACTGAATATTAATAAGCATCCTATCGCCAAGTTCTCCCCGATTGAAAATTTCCAACGAATCTAAACATTAAAACCAGCTAAAATCTTTCTGAATGTTATTTTCGATAATCCTATTTATATTCGGTTTGGCGGTTGGAAGTTTCTTTAACGTTTGCATCTATCGCATACCAAGAGGCAAATCTTTAATCCATCCGCCTTCACATTGTCCCAATTGTAAAAAACCAATAAAACCTTATGACAATATTCCGGTATTGAGTTATATTCTACTTGCCGGTAAGTGCCGTGATTGTAGAAAATCAATATCGATACGTTATCCGGCAGTGGAACTTTTGACCGCAATTCTATTTGCGGCTGCCTATTACAAATTTGGGGTTTCCGTTTCTTTAATGCGCGCACTTATCTTTCTCGGATTTTTAATTGTCGTTACATTTATCGATATCGATTATCAGATAGCGCCTTTCCGGGTTACGATACCTGGTTTGTTATTGGGTTTAACCACTAGTTTTCTTTTACCCGAGAAAACGGTAAATGCTTTTATTGGGATGTTATTCGGTGCATTATTTATCCTTTTTGCCTGGGCATTCTGGCGTTTTTTTCTGGCGAGACTATTTCGAGCCGCTTTGGGTATTAGCCAAAAAGAGGGTGTCGGTTGGGGTGATTTACCATTAACTGCAATGATTGGTGCTTTTTTAGGATGGGAAAATCTTATTGTGGCAATTTTCGCCGCGATGATATGTGGTGTAATTATGGTATAATAATGCGGGTATTTAAAAGGAATAAACCCGGGCAACCAATTCCCTTTGGACCGTTTTTAGCAATTGGTGGTTTAATCGGGCTCTTCTTTGGTCAGCCGTTAATTAACTGGTATTTAGGTTTATTTTTACATTAAGAATTATAAATTTTTTTCCCCAACCTAATAGATTACAATAATGCATTACTGACCAATACCCTACTTGACCCCATCCGATTAATAAAAAGCTAAAATGTAATATGTTCTACCCGGTAGCGGTCATCTTCTTTCCAGTATTCATAACAATGAATGCTGGAAAACTTCTGACAGAATTTTTTCACTTTATTGGCAAAACCCCGAGGAAAAAATAGATAAAAATTTTCACAGATTGAAGCAAACCCATTCCACTGAGCAGCTTCAATCTCATTTATACTACTAATGGTTTCGACCTCGACCGTTATAACCACTCTTTCGTTTCTAACATCTAAGACTACTAAATCAGGATAAAACTGCCCACCTTGATGGTTGGTAATATAATGAGTTTTTATCGGGTGATTGGCAAAGGTCTTTAATTGAGGATATTTATCGTTAGGGTATTTGAATAGGGTTTTCTTTAATGCGGTAATCACATTATCATGTTCTATCTGCTCTTGCGTGTCTCTCTGAGCCATTATTCTTCCTTTCGAATCTGCCATTGAAATACTAAGTTATTTATAGGAATTGTCAATATAAAATTTTAATAAGCCTTAAACATTTACCATGCCATCAATAGGAATTGAGAACTCCTTGACAACCGATTAAAAAGCTGTATTCTAAAATTCATGAAAATTTTAGTCACGAGTGCATTGCCCTATGCTAACGGTGATATTCATCTCGGTCATCTTGCCGGCTGTTATTTACCAGCCGATATTTATGTTAGATATCAAAAAGCAAAACAACGCGATATTATATTTATCTGCGGCACCGATGAACACGGAGTCCCAATCACGATTGCTGCCGATTTACTAAAAAAATCCCCACAAGAAATCGTTGATAAATATTATAAAAGCATCAAAGATTCTTTTACCCAGTTTGGTATTGAATTTGACAATTTCTCACGAACCTCGTTGACTTTACATCACAATACCGCCCAGTCATTCTTTTTAAAAATTTTTAAAAAAGGCTACATTTATCCAAAGTCGATTAAACAATTCTATTGTTCGAATTGCAAGATGTTTCTGGCTGACCGGTATGTCGAAGGCATCTGCCCGCATTGCCACAAAGCCGGTGCCCGGGGCGACCAATGTGAAGTCTGTGGTCGTTGGCTCGAAGCATCCTTGTTGATTGAGCCAAAATGTAAAATTTGCGGCAGTATTCCGGAAAGCAGAGAAACGACCCATTGGTTCTTTGCCTTGAGCCGATTTCAGAAAAACCTCGAAACCTGGATTGCGGAGAAATCCAACTGGAGGGATAATGTAAAAAGATTCTGTGAAGGTTGGTTCTCGCAAGGGTTAGAAGACCGAGCGATTACCAGAGATTTAACCTGGGGCGTGAAAGTACCTTTAAAAGAAGCCCAGACTAAGGTGATGTATGTTTGGTTTGATGCACCGATTGGGTATATATCTTCAACCATTGAATGGGCAGCAAGAATCGGCAAACCTGAATCTTGGAAAGACTATTGGTTAGACCATAAAACCAGAATGATTCATTTTATCGGCAAGGACAATATTGTTTTCCATGCCATTGTCTGGCCGGCAATGTTAATGGCGCACGGCGATTACCTTTTACCTTCGGAGATACCAGCAAATGAGTTCTTAAATTTAGAAGGAAGAAAACTTTCTACTTCGGAAAATTGGGCAGTCTGGTTACCAGAATATCTAAAGGAATTCGAACCAGACCCATTACGATACGCATTAGCGACCAATCTACCCGAAAATCGAGACATTGATTTTACCTGGTATGACTTCTGGTCTCGGAATAATAACGAGTTGGCTGACGTTTTGGGTAATTTTGTTAATCGGGTTGCCCAGTTCATCAAGAATAATTATAAAGGACGGATTCCCAAGACTACTGATTATCGGAATGAAGATAATGAAGTCTTAACCACAATCGAAAAAACAACCCAAAGTTTGGGTGAATTGATTGAAAAATTCCAGATTAAGGATGGATTACGGCTGGCGATGACCTTACCAGCATTGGGTAATCGGTATTTCGACTATCAAACTCCTTGGAAAGCGATTAAGGAAAATCCCAAGAATTGTGAGCGGACTATCAATGTATGTGCCAAATTAATATCAAGCTTAGAGATTTTATTACAGCCGTATATACCATTTACGACTAATAAAATTCGGGCAATGTTGGGTTTAGATAAACGGACCTGGGATGAAGCAAAAAATCCGGTCTTACCCGACGAGTTAAAAAAGATTGAGGTTCTCTTCCCGAAGATTGATAAAAGTAAGATTGATGCCCAGGTTGCAAAATTAGGTAGAAAGCAAGAAAAAGAAACGGAGAAGAAAATGGAGATAACAATTGATGATTTCAAGAAAATTGAACTAAAGGTTGCCAAGATTATTGCGGCTGAGAAAGTAGCCGGCACCGATAAGTTAGTAAAGATGAATATCGATTTAGGCACGGAAAAGCGTCAGATTGTGGCGGGAATTGGTATGGTCTATCCACCAGAAACTTTGGTTGGCAAGACGATAATCCTTGTTGCCAATCTGGCACCAGCCAAGATTCGTGGTGTCGAATCGCACGGTATGCTCTTAGCCACAGTCGAAGGCGACAATATCTCGTTAGTGACGCTCGATAAAGAACTGAGTCCAGGCAGCCAGGTATCTTAAGTCAGTTTTTAGTTGTTAGTTTTTAGTGGTTAGTTCAAAATCGAATGTAATTCTTTTTGACTCTCATTGTCATTTAACCGACCGGGCATATTCTTTAAACTTAAAAGAGGTAATCAATCGAGCTAAAGATACTGGTGTCAAATACCTTTTAACCGCTGGTTTAAATCGTTCGGACAGTAAAAATAGTCTCAAGCTATGCCACGAGTTTGATTCAATCTATTGCAGTATCGGAGTTCATCCGCATGATGCGGACAAATTTTCTGAGTCTGAACTTACCGAATTCAAAATTCTAAGCAAAGATAATCGGGTCAAGGCGATTGGTGAAACCGGGCTTGATTTCTTTAGAAATTATTCTAAGCCCGAGAATCAAGAACGAGCGTTTCGCGCCCAGATTGATTTGGCAAAAGAACTTAATTTGCCGATGGTGATTCATATCCGTGATGCTTATCCTCAGACAATGAAAATCCTTAAAGAAAATGGTTATTTTAAAGGGGTGTTGCATTGTTATTCCGGGGATGAAGCATTTGCCCAGGAAGCAATAAAATTAGGTTTTTATATATCAATTTCCGGTTCGATAACCTATGATGGAAATAAACTAAAATCGGTGATAAAACAGATGCCATTAGACCGATTAATGATTGAGACCGATGCGCCTTATCTGGCACCTGTCCCCAATCGCGGTAAGAGAAACGAACCAGCCTTTGTCCGATATACTTTGCAGACGATTGCTCAAATCTTAAACAAAGATTTTTCTTCGCTTGCTCAAATTACGACCGATAATGCCAAACGCTGTTTTGGGATACAAGATTAACCTTAACCACAGATAAACAGAGATGAACACAGATAGAATAAAAAATACTTTCTCTGATATCTCTGTGGTTAAAAAGTCTTTAATATTCGTGTTAATCCGTGGTTTCAATATTTCTTTCGTGTTTTCGTGGTTATTATTCCGTATTAAATGAAAAAGTTTCGTCCTAAGAAACAACTTGGTCAGTCGTTCTTGACCTATCAGCCAATTGCTGAGCAATTAGTCGATGCCTTAAATCTAACTCCCGAAGACGAAGTCTTAGAAATCGGTTCGGGCAAAGGGATACTTACCGAAAGACTTGCCCAAAAGGCAAAACAAGTTTATGCGGTCGAGATTGATAAGAGATTGGCTGATATTCTTAAAGAAAAGTTTGTTGGATATAAAAATATCGAAATCATCAATCAGGATATATTAAAATATGACCTTTCAAGATTCAAACAACTCAAAATCCTTGGCAATGTTCCTTATTCAATTTCCTCTCAAATTCTATTCTTACTCTTAAAATATCTTTGGGTCTGGAAAATGGCGGTTCTTACCCTGCAAAAGGAATTTGCGGCACGGATACTTGCCAAGCCCGGCACAAAAGAATATGGTGCGATTACTGTAATATTCAACCTTCATACCGAAGTACAAAAGCTATTCTCAATACCACCCTCTTTCTTCAAACCAAAACCCAAAATCTTTTCGACGGTTATATTATTAAAGGCACGGGAGCAGCCATTATTTCAAATCCCGGATGAAGAATTCTTTACTAAGGTAGTCAAGGCAGCATTTAGCCAGCGCCGCAAGACTCTTCTCAATAACCTTAATTCTTCATTAGGAATTGATAAGAATGAATTACAGGAATTAGGCAATACAATTGGTATTAATATGACCCGTCGGGCTGAAACTTTAACCTTAGCCGAATTCGTTTCCCTCAGCGAAAAACTTAGGGAAATTTAGTCATAACTTTGGAACATAATAACAAATAAAAGGAGAGAAAAAATGAACTCATACAGAAAGACCGCAATAATTGTGGGGATATTATTTATAACTGCGACGGTTGCATACTCACTTAGTGTTATTTTTTTGGGCCCAATTTTAGGTAGTTCAGATTATCTTACTAAGGCTTCTGAAAATGAAAACCAAGTGATAATAGGAGCGTTCCTTGTCTTAATTGATAGCGTTGCAGTTGCTGGTATTGGGATTGTGATATATCCAATTCTAAAAAAGCATAATGAAACTTCAGCTCTCGGGTACGCTGGTGCCAGGATTGTTGAGGGCGTACTCTTTATTGTTAATGCAATCACCACACTAACACTATTGACATTAAGTCGGGAATTTGTAAAGGCAGGAGCTCCTGATGCTTCCTATTATCAAAACGTGGGCACTGTGTTACTAGCAGCAGGTGATTGGGCCTATTTGCTTGGGTTAGGACTTGCTTTTGCCCTATCTGCTCTGATTTTAAATTTTGTATTATATCAATCAAAACTCATTCCTCGATGGTTATCAGGTTGGGGTCTTGTTGGAGCCGCATTGGTGTTCGCAAATTATTTGTTACAGTCCTTCGGCACTAATCCCGTTGAAATTTTATTTTATCCAATAGCCGTGCAAGAAATGGTTTTTGCGGTGTGGCTTATAGTCAAAGGATTTAATTCATCTGCAATCGCTTCCGGTTCTGCCAAAACAGATATAAACGGGACAAAATGACCAAATCAAAGTAAATTAGGGGGAATACTTATGAAAGCAATTGTATACACAAAATACGGACCACCGGATGTTCTTCAACTCAAAGAGGTAACCAAACCTGCTCCCAAAGACAATGAAGTACTGGTAAAAATATATGCGACAACAGTAACAACAGGGGACGTGAACGCTCGAGGTTTTGTCTTTGTCCCTCCCGGGTTAGAACTTTTAGCACGATTAATGCTTGGTCTTAGAAAACCAAAAAACCACATATTAGGGACTGAGCTAGCCGGAGAAATTGAAGCAGTAGGCAAAGATGTAAGATTATTTAAAGAAGGTGACCAAGTTTTTGGAATTGACGGTAACGGTGTTGGTGCTTATGCCGAGTACAAATGTCTGCCTGAACAAAGGGCTCTGGCAATAAAACCGACCAATATGACCTATGAGGAAGCCGTCGCCGTTCCTGGTGGGGCATTAACTGCATTGTATTTCCTTAGAGATAAGGGAAATATCCAGAGCGGACAAAAAGTTCTTATCAATGGCGCTTCTGGAAGTGTAGGTACTTATGCGGTACAACTTGCCAAGTACTTTGGGGCAGAAGTGACCGGGGTATGCAGTACCAAGAATTTAGAATTGGTGAAATCTCTGGGAGCCGATAAGGTCATTGATTACACCAAAGAGGATTTTACCCAAAGCGGTGAGACCTATGATATTATTTTTGACACGGTAGTAGGCAAGACATCGTTTTCAGGTTGTAGAAACTCGCTAAAGCAAAATGGATTCTATCTTGCAGTCGCCGGTGGTCTGAAAGAGTTGATTCAAATGCTATGGACTTCAGTGATAGGCAGCAAGAAAGTAATATTTGGGGGTGGGTTAGCATGCGAGAGAAAAGAAAATTTACTTTTCATCAAAGAGCTTATTGAAGCAGGGAAGATAAAAGCAGTCATAGATAGACGCTATCCGTTGGAACAGATTGCCGAGGCTCACAGCTATGTCGACAAAGGA
>JAOUPE010000433.1 GCA_029880025.1 Caldifarciminota bacterium | reverse complement strand
AAGAAATTAAAAAATTAGCCAAGGCGTTAAGAATGGTAATCCGAGCGGGTATCAAATATAAAGGGACTTCGGTTTCAGACTATCTTCGACCCGATGGCAGCGAAGGCGGCTATCAGATGCGAACCTATGTCTTTGACCGGGAAGGCGAGAAATGTCGGTACTGTGATAAATTAATCTTAGCCACTAAAATTTCTAATCGAACTTCAAGATATTGTCCAAAATGCCAAAGGTGATTCCAGCGATTTTTAACGATTACAACGATGACTTTTCAATACCATATAATCACCGTAATCAATTTTCTTATCGCTGTAATCAAGAGTGCGAATTTTTGAGCACTTAATATGTTAGCAATAATCGTTAATGGTGGAGCGGGTAGTAGTAAAGCGTTAACCCCAGAAGAACAAGAAATTGCTAGAAAAGGGGTGAAGAAGGCAGCTGAGGCTGGTTACTTGGTTTTAGGTAAAGGTGGTAAAGCGATTGATGCAGTGGTCGAAGCGGTAAGAGTAATGGAAGATGAGCCAATATTTAATGCCGGTACTGGTTCTGCCCTAACCATAAATGGTGAAGTTGAGATGGACGCTTCTTTGATGACTATGGATGGTCATTTTGGTGCGGTTGGTGCAATAAAAGATGTGAAAAATCCTATCCTTGTTGCACGAAAAGTGATGGAAGAGACCGACCATCTTTTACTGGTTGGGGAGGGTGCAATAAAATTTGCCCGGCATATGGGATTTGTGAAGCATAATCCTATCACCAAACGACAACAAGAAAAATTAGCCAAATTGAAAGAAAAGGGCGAATCGCATTATTTCCCAAAACTAAAAAAATATTTAAAATACGGCACGGTTGGAGCAGTGGCATTCGACAAGAACCAGACCGTAGCAGTGGCAAATTCGAGTGGTGGGATTAGAGGAAAACTACCGGGTCGAGTTGGTGATAGCGCAATCTTAGGAGCCGGTACTTTTGCTTCATTATTTGGAGCGGTAACCGCTACTGGTCATGGTGAGTGGATAATGAAGTTGCTCCTTTCCAAAATAACAGTGGATTTGATGAAAACTTACAATGCGCAGACCGCAATTGAACTTGCCTTAAAAGAAGCAAAGAAATATGGCTGCCTTTGTGGAATAATCGGTATTGATGTCAAAGGCAATATCGGTTTTGGTAAAACCACGGAATATATGGCTTGGGCATATTTAAGGGATGGTGCCCTGATATCGTTTTAATTGCAAATAATTTAATGTAATCACCGATGGGCGCAGATTTTTTCGCAGATTGGCACAGATAATCTGTGCTCATCTGTGCGATATTTTGCTTTCAATCTTGACTTGTCTAATCTTTTGAGTATACTCGGTCACGAGTAATGGCAAAAAATCTTGCTGATTCGCTAAAAATAATCATAATTTTATATTCATTATTTAGACATAATTCGTCCTGTCCGATTTGTATCCGCTTGTAAAACAGGACGTTACCTGATTCAACAAGATTTGAAAATGATGAAAGGAGGAAATTGAGATGGCTGACGAAAAAGAAATCTATCATCCGCCGAAAGAATTAGTTGAAAACTCTAACATTAAGAAGTTCATGGATAAACATAGTATCAAGAACTTAGACGAACTCTTGAAGCGAGCGGAAAATCAGGAATGGTTCTGGGGTGAAATGGCTAAAGAGGTGGAGTGGTACAAACCGTTCGACAAAGTATTGGAATGGAACCAACCTTTTGCTAAATGGTTTGTTGGGGGCGAATTTAACATCGTGCATAATTGTTTAGACCGGTATATGAAAACTGGTCGTAAGAATAAGGTAGCCTACATATATGAAAGCGAACCAGGTGAAGTCGAACGCTGGACTTATAATGACTTAAACCGTGAGGTGAATAAACTCGCCAATGCCCTGAAAAAGTTGGGTGTTAAAAAAGGTGACCGGGTGATGATTTTCTTGCCGATGATTCCCCAGCTGCCAATCGCAATGCTGGCTTGTGCCAAAATCGGGGCGATTCATTCGGTAGTCTTTTCCGGATTTAGTGCA
>JAOUPE010000432.1 GCA_029880025.1 Caldifarciminota bacterium | reverse complement strand
GAATCAGAATAGTTCCAAACCTTCCGATAATATTTATCAGATTGATTGTTATTCCTTTTCCCAGCCAGCCGGCAAAATAGAATTGGCTTGAGTTCTGACGTATCATGAAATTGGTCAGGAAATAAGCCAGGATAAGGCTTAAAAGGATTGTGCCGCTAATAATTATTATTGAATAGTTGATATACGGTTTAATCTTAGCACGGCGTAAACGGCTTAATCCCCAAATCGCCAGTAATATCGGGACAAGATAGGCGACCAGACCCAAGCCGGTTAAAAATGGTCGGCTAAACCAATTGCCCAGATAGCCTGCCCAGTTTGTGATGCCGGCAATATAAGTGTCAAAACTTATGATAAAGAAAAAGGCTGCTTCCCATAAAATAATCGCTACGAACCAGAACCAGCGCCGGTGCTGACTTAAACGATATACTGCCCAGAGGGTAAGAGCGATAATTATCAAATAGATGCTGTAGCCAAAAACCTTAGACAACCATTCTGCCATGATTCTGCCCAAAAATCCTCCCCAGTTGGTTTGAGGCATAGTCTTACCTAAATGGTATGAGATTGTGCTGGTGAAGGTGAAGATAATTAGAGCTAAGATTAAAAAACTGGTTGTCCAGCGCCAGGTTAATTCTGAACCGCGCCTTTTTAATTGGATTGGGCGATGCTTATTATCTTTCATCCGAAGATATTCCTACCCAGAAACAGATAGCTGAAAATTGATATGAAGGGTTGAATAATACCCCAGATTATTGGAATTCCGGCTAATGAGCCGAGAAAGATGATTCCGATTAGAATAAAAAAACCAAAGCGTTCGATTTTCATGTATTCATAAGCCAGGTTCGAAGGTAAAAAATAATATAAAATCTTTGAGCCATCTAAAGGTGGTATTGGAATCAAATTGAATGCGGCAAGCACCAAACCATAAAAGAATAAAGAAAATAGTATGACGCCAGTAAATTCACCCAGATTAGCCGGAAGCACCCTGCCGCCAGAAAAGAAAATATAAGAAGCGTTATTCAAAAACCGGGAAGGCAAAAATCGTAACATAATACCACTGACCATGGCACAAGCAATATTGGCAATTGGTCCGGCAATCGATGAGAGCATGGTATCACGTCTTGGGTTTCGGAAATTATGAGGATTTAACGGGACTGGTTTTGCCCAGCCAAAATGGAAGAGAAAGATGGCGATTGTGCCAATCAGGTCTAAATGTTTTAACGGATTTAAAGTCAATCGACCACTGTACCGAGCAGTCGGGTCACCCAACCGGTCGGCAACATAACCATGGGAAAATTCGTGAATCGTCAGGTTAAAAAGAATTGCCGGTGCCCGCAGCAACAGCAGGATTGGATTACCTAACAAGTTATCTCCATTTCTATTCAGATTTTAATCTATTAGTCATTATTTTCAACAATTTTAATTCGTCGGCACGGCTTTTCACTTTACCATCGATTCGGGCGAAAAGCAGGTTATTAAGCAACCTGGAGTATATTTTGCCGGGTCGAATTCCTAATTTCTTGATATCTTTACCACCGAGTTCAAGTCTTACGTTCTTATATTTTTCCAAATATTTCTTAATTTTGCCGGCGATACTTGGGTTCACTAACCGCTCGGCGATTCTTAGTGCATCATCCGAATAGCCTCTGAGTAATTTATAGACATCGCTGGGTTGTTTTGCCCTGGTTAATTTTCTTTTCACTTTCGAAAACCTTTTCCAATCATTAATTGCGCATAATTGTTCCTTAGTCAAGGGAAAGTTTTCTGGTAATGAGAATTGGGCAAGAAGAAAGACGAGCATTAAATTAGGCTCATTAAGTTTTGCCAATTTGGCAAATTGAATAAAGAAAGCCTTAGCCAGCTTCTTTTCAAATAATGAATGAAATAGACCTTCATGATTCAGTCGTTCAATCATCGGTTTATTTTTATCTTCTTTTATTATCAGACGCAGTTCATTCAAAATTCTTTCGCCGGAAAGTAAGGAAGGCAGTTTTTGCTTAATTGCTGCTCTCAACCATTTAAGGGTATTC
>JAOUPE010000431.1 GCA_029880025.1 Caldifarciminota bacterium | reverse complement strand
GGCGGCTATGCTGCGGTTCAGCGATTTGATATCGTGGTCGGTGAAGTCCGCGCCTGCGACCCGATATTCGACGACACTCTTTATTGGGCTTTTGAAGATATTGATACGATGTATTCAGAATGTCCAATCTACGAATGGGTTGAAATTAATACGGTAGGAACCAGACTCTCTCTTATCGATGATGCAACCGTTCAGGTGAATCTACCTGCAACATTTGGTCCATTTAAATTTTATAATCAGCGTTATACTCAGCTATCAATCTGCTCTAATGGCTGGATTTCACCAGGTTATACCATTTCGACCGCCTATCTCAACCGCCGTTTGCCAGACCCATACTCGGCTAATCCGAATGGTATGATTTGCCTTGACTGGGATGACCTTTACCCGAATAATACCGGTATCGGTGGTGTCTATTATTACCATGATGAGACAAATCACCGATTCATAGTGGAATATGACAGTATCGCTTATTTCAATCCTCGCACCACATTGGAGAAATTTCAGGTCGTCATTTATGATACGACGATTGCGGCAGCCGATGGTCATAACGAAATCTTGGCTCAGTATATGACGGCAAATCGCTGGATTTCGAGTACGGTCGGGATCGAAGACCCAAGCAACACATTTGCCATCAATTTGTTGTTCAATGATACGCTGCATCGTGGTGCCGGTGCTTGGCATGCCTGTAAAGTAATAAAGTATACCACTGACCCACCTGCTCCAACCGGAATTTCAGCCGAATCTCAAGAGAAATTATCCACCCCAATTGCAACAACATTTGCGCCCAATCCGTTCAAAGATTTTTGTCGGGTCAGACTCCAGATTAAACAGGAAGGAAGAGTGAATTTGAGAATCTATGATATTTCTGGTAGAGAAGTCCGGAATCTGATTTCGGCATCGCTTAAACCTGGTTCCTACACTTATTACTGGAATGGACGTGACGACGAAGGCAGGAAAGTAGCTAACGGTATCTACTTCTATAAACTCGAAACCCCGAATGAAAAAATGGTCAGGAAGATGATTCTGGTTCAATAGTTGATATACAGTAGTTAAACTCAAGGCGGTCAGGCTAAGCCAGACCGCCTCTTTTATTCGAATGGGCAAATTAGGCGAATGAGTCTAAATTTTACCAGTATTCGATTTGTTCGACATCGTTCGAGTAATTCGTTATAATTTACAAAATGAAAATTGAACGGATGCAAGTTTCAGATTTAAAGGAAGTGATGGAGATTGAAAAAGCATCGTTCAAAATGCCCTGGAAAAGAGCATATTTTGTTTATGACATGAACCGTGCCCAGGCTTATTGTATGGTGGCAAGAGGAAATAATAGAGTCTTGGGTTATCTAATAGGCTGGAAAGTCGATGACAAATTGCATATCGCCAATATTGCGGTTCAGCCGGATGAACGAAGAAAGGGGATAGGTGGTAAACTGCTTAAAACAATTCTTGAAATCGGCAAAGAGATTAAGTGTAAAGGTATTTTCTTAGAGGTGCGGGTATCCAATAGGATTGCCCAAAATTTTTATCGCAAGTTTGGTTTCGTTCATACTTTTACCCAAAAACAGTATTACCATGATGGCGAAGAAGCGCTAATTTTAGAAAAAGAACTTTAGAAAATTCATAAGTCCAGAATTCAATCTGACCGTCTTGACTAAATTGAAGAATTTAGTATGCTACGGATTATGAGAAAAGTCTGGCTGTTGATATTGATTATCGGCACCTTGATAACACTGCAAAGCCAAGAGCCCGCGCGTTTCTTCCTGCGTAAATCAATATCATATTACGATGGCGTTCTTTTACCACCCAGGGTTGGAATCACTCGAGCTATGATTGATTTAACAAAAATAAAACTTAAAAAAGCCTTATTCTTGGAACGGTTCGATTACAATAATCTGCCGCAGCCTTTGCAAAATAAAGCCGATGAAGCGATAGCTGGATTAAGTAGCCCAACGTTTGAGCAATTGGGTAAAGCATTAGAAGATATTTTAGTGCCCGAAATTGTAAAGCTACATTCGATTAATCGGGAATTT
>JAOUPE010000430.1 GCA_029880025.1 Caldifarciminota bacterium | reverse complement strand
CATAGTGGTTACCTACCTACTTTACTTTTCCCATGATAGGCGGCGCTAAAACCAATTGTGTAAACTTGACCCTTAACCCTTTCCGGTGCCCAAAAAGATTTGAATGTTGCCGATGCCTCAGTCCGGAAAGATACGATATCTTGTCCTAACTCAGCACCGACAAAAGGTCCAATTCCATAATTGCTGGCACATCCGCCTGAGAACCAGCCAAAACCCTTCGGACGATATTCAGTTCCACTAAGTAGACTTATCTGCCACCAGGGGTCCTTAGTTTTAAATTCGACTGTGACCGGATATGTATATATGTTTAAAGGAAACCAAGAGCCACCAATCATAATCAAACCATTTTTCAGTCCAATACCGGCTTGTAAACCAAACATTAATTTATTAGTGAAGGTGTAAGATGCCAATCCTTCTTCGAAAGCAAATCCTTTTAGTCGCTGACCAGTTCTTATACCCAAATTGGCATATCTTCCTGGATACCATTTAGCATCCTTATACCAGTGCTTTTGGTGCATACCAAATCTGATTTCAGGAAAACCCCATTCTGGTGAATAGGCTGGCAAGTCTTCATGATAGACAATCGGTGCCATAGCACAGCGGATAAGAAACAGAATAAGGAAAAATAAGCTGAATCGTAATGATTCGATGCTTAATTTGGAAACAATTTTTAGGATATTAAAGAATCGAGATTTCATATTGCCCTAAATATTTTTCCTATGCTAACGATTTATTGCCGGTTGTCAATCTTAATAACTCGATAAGCAAAAAATCTTTCCTTGACTTTGCCGAGATAAAAAATTAGAATACAGAGATTAGTGCGATTAAGGATATGTTCTGCCATTTGGCTCTTGGGAATTTGTCTTACTTGGATTCAATCATTTGCCATATTGGAAGACTTAGAATCCAACACCCGAGCCAAAGGACTGGAGTTTAACCAGAAAATCTGGCGATAAATATTTTTTATGTTAATAATTCGCAAGAAGTGGGAAAATAACAAGAAATTGATTTTAGGAATCGTTTATACTCATAAAGCTTCGGCTTATGCCGCAGTCAATTTTTCGACTCAAGCATCGTTTGTGAATTCCGGGATTGCAACCAGGTGATATGTGGAAAGTTAAAGAAGTTAACAAATCAGCCTTAGCCAAATTTATCCGAGCCACCGGGTTGAAAGAGTCATTAGCCCGCCTACTGTTTTTGCGCGATGTTAAAACCCAGGAATCAGCCCAAAAGTTCCTGAACCCTCAACTATCCGATTTACATTCGCCTTCGCTTTTACCCGATATCGAAAAGGCATTAGAGCGTATCATTTATGCATTGAAAAACCGTGAAAGTATCCTGATTTGGGGACACGAGGATTTGGACGGCATCACCTCGACCGTGATTCTATACGAAACATTACGAGATTTACGCGCCTCTGATATCCAATATTATATTCCAGAGAAACATGTTGAGAAGCATGGACTGAATTCAGCAAAAGTGAAAGCCGTTAACCAGATTAAACTTGTTATAACTGTAGATTGCGGCATCACCAATTTCAGTGATGTTCAGGAATTAAAAGATTCTGGCATTGACACGGTGATAATCGAACACCACGAAGTTCTGGATAAATTACCCGACGCATTAGCCAATATTGACCCGAAACGAAAGGATTCAAAATATCCGTTTCGAGGCTTGGCTGCGGCCGGGGTCACTTTAAAAATAGTGATGGCATTATCCGAAAAATTGCTGAAAATCAAACCGGATGAATTCTTCTCAATCAAACCAGACCTGCTCGCCTTGACTGCTTTGGGCACGATTTCGGACCGGGTTCCTTTGCTTGAGGAGAATCGAATATTGGTTAAATATGGTTTAGAACAAATCAAAAAAACATCAATCCCGGCAATCCGGGTCTTACTCGAACAAGAAAATTTAGATTCCTTTGATTTAACCGCGGATAAACTGCTTGGTCATCTTTTACCGCTTTTCGCCTCGGCAAATGGTAATCAAGGCTGTCAATATTTCTTAAATGATAATTACGAAGCAAATCGT
>JAOUPE010000058.1 GCA_029880025.1 Caldifarciminota bacterium | reverse complement strand
TTACCCACGGTTATTAATCTAGTTTCTATTTGTTATTTTTTGGGTTTTGGTCTAACAGCATGGCAATTAGTAATTGGGGCTAAGAGCCACTATGAAAGAGAATTTTAACACTGAAAATCACCGAATTTACCGAATGACACTGCCCAGCACTTATTGACACAAAGGTAAGATTTTAAATATGAAAGATATAATATTCATTTCAATAAGTGCTGGGTTCGGTGTTTTTCAGTTATTTCAGTGTTCTCGGTGTTAAATTAAATATCAGTAACTGCCAATTAGTATTTTTCAACAATATCATCACTCACTTCAACCGCAATGCTTCGGTTCAAAATATTCACCGAAACAACCAAAAGTGAATAACGGGGTTCAACCCGTAACAACCAACCTATCGCACCTTTAAGCGGACCCGAAACAATTCGCACTCTATCCCCTTCACGCAAATAAGGGTGCGGTTCAATATCTGCTTCCGACTCTACTAAAATTCTTACTGAATCTATTTCTTCTTCGGGTATTGGCGCGGGTTTCCCTCTATCCCCCAAAATCCTCACTGTCCCAGGCAATCCTAATATTTTACTAAATTCAATTGGGTTAAGCTTCACGAAGATATAACCTGGGAAAAGGGCGGCCTCTAATACCTTTTTCCGGTCTTTTCTTTTGGATAAAATCTTTGTTTTTGGCAAGAACGATTGGCAACCCAATTTAGCAATCTGCTTGGCTACTTTTGTCTCATGCCGGGCTTTGGTGTAAATTGCATACCAATGACTTATTGATTCTAAATTAGCCATTTGTAATTAATGTCGAATCGGTTGATTATTTCAAGACAATTTTTTGCGTTGTTCTCGAACCCTCTGATTCCAAACGCAAAAAATAGATGCCCGAGCTCACTCTCTTCCCCTCTTCATCTCGACCTTGCCAACTAGTCGAATAAGTCCCAGGTTCAAATTTTTTTTCAAGAATTGTACAAATCTTTCTACCGGTATTGTCAAATGCGCAAAGTTTAACCCAACCGGGTTTTCTCATCTGCCAGCTAATTTTTGCTTCTCCTTTGACAAAGCTCGGCCGGACTAAGAAATTAATATCGTCATCCCCTCGGATTAATCTATTTTCGCTAATCCCATTATTGGCTTGCAGTAGAATATCTCGAACGGTTGGTTCTCCAGACCGAACCTGAACGCTTTCAATCCGCGCCGTCTCATAACCAGAGGCAATAATTTCTAAGGTATAGTAACCAGGTTTTAAGATTCTTCGATATCGCCCAAAAATCGAATCAGAATTTCTCGGCGCAATCGTATCGGGCGACGAATAAGCTTCAAGAACCCTCACTTCTGCGACAATCGGCTGACCAGTCGCTGAATCAGTGATACTACCGGTAATACTTGGTCCTGATATTCTCTTGAAAAGATAATAAGAACCATCCAGAACTCGCTTGCAAATTGAATCAACCCGATAGCCAGGTGGCTGGTAGCTTGTACTTACTTCGATAGTAAAAGGGAAAGTACCAATTGCATAATAAAGCCAATTTCGGGCTAGGCCGCCTTCGGTTGCCCGACCAAAGATTGGAGCATAAGGAGCATTACCCAGGTCATTCAAAATCCTAAATGCAATCGATTCGGCAACTTCTTTAATATGGAAGTTGTCTGGACAGTACTTGCTGCCCCAAAGCCAAGGATAATAGACCGATTCACCTAGGCTTGGGTCTCGATCACTATGATAACAAATATCAAAAACAAATTTCTTTTTAAATGCCAAATCCCGAATCGCTCTGGTTTCGTCCTCAGAAAAAGGGAAGGGTCCACGATAGGTTCGGCTTGAAGGATTCGCATCGCCATAATCCCATAGGAAATCATAATTACGGTTCAAATCTACGCCATCAAAATCCGGTTCGAATTGACCGCTGCCGTTATTGTCACGAGCATTCTTGCGCCAGGAATCCTGGACCACGTTAAGATTAATGTAGTGACCATCTGGATTTACCATCGGCACCAGCCAAATCTCATTAGAATCAATCCAGGATTTGACTTGCCGGCTCGTATCATATCTTGAGAGCAAATCGTGCATCATATAAAGACAAATTTCGACTCCAATTATTTCGGTGGCATGGTGAACACCGTTGAAGAGAAATCTCGGTTCATCTTCCTCCACATCCGGATTATCAGAAATTTTTAGAGCGAGAAGCGGCAGCTGGAAAAAAGACGAATAGCCAATAGTATGAAGGCGACAGATTTCTGGGTATTCTAAGGCTGCCGCAATCATCTCATCGGTCATCTCACCATAGGTATGATATCTTGGGTCAACCGAGTAAGCACAGATTGGCACCGATACTAGAACCCAGATTAGCACAGATAAAATGAATTTAACCCTGAAAATCACTGAAATTTCTGAACGACACCGAATATTTTTCAGTGTTTTCGGTGATATTCGGTGTTTAATTTCCATCTGTGCTCATCGGCGGTTTTCATTAACGGCTAATTGTTATTTTTTTAACCAATGACTTCTGTCCTTCTTTTGTTTTAAACGACAGAGTTATAAAATAAATACCGGCTCCTAATTCTTTTCCGTGATTGTCTTTAGCATCCCAATTCGCCTCAGGCGGATGACCCGGGGACTGCTTTAAGCAATTGATTAACCTTCCTATTGCATCATAAATTTTAATTTGCAAATTGGAAATTGGAAATTCTGAGTCTGGTATCTGCCATTTAACCTTAGCCATTCTTGAGAATGGGTTGGGCTGACATTCTAATCTTGAAGTGCCGAGTCCGCCCGAGGCGGATTCAAGCACACCAGGATTACCATTCAGACCAACCGCGAGATATTGTATTGTGTTATAGCCGGTAGCATTAATTACGAGATTAAAGTCAAGAACCGTATCCGAAGGCGTACCGCTGATCTGGAAAAAGTAAGGTTGATTCTGATTGTTGGCTTGACCCTGCATCTCAATTGTGCCAAAGTTGGCAATTGAATCGATAACCAGGGCATTACCATCGCTGTTACGTAGTTTCGCAATAACATTTTCTGCCGGTGCCGCACCGCGATTGATAAGGTTTATTACCAGTTCAATACCTTCACCCGGTTCTGGGATTCGATTATTATTACCACCCACCGAATCATTGAGGTTAATACTTAAAAGAATAAGCCATGGTGAATTCCCTTCTGGTGCCAGGGTGGTGAAGCGGAGTGCCCGGTCACCATTAAGAAGCGCTGCTGTACTCGGTCGATTGTTTTCATACAGATATTGGATACCAATCGTCTGGGCATAATTTTCGATTCCAACCGTATTACTCGTTGCATCGGCAACGGTCTGATACTGGAAAATAATTTCACCATCACCGGTTGGCGTTGGATAATGGGCTGGGTCCAAGAGTATCACCTGGAATGTCTCGCGCACACTATTCCGATTAAAATGGGCAACTTCTTTAAATTCAAAAATCCAGCGGTGATTTGGCTCGTCAAAGTATTGATAAATGTCGCCATTGCCACCATTGTTCGATTCATCTGGGTTCAAATCATCCCAGAACGGTGCAATCATTGCTCGGGGACCTGAAGTATCTGGTATCGGAGAATTATAACCGTACCGGTATCCAGTTCTGCCCATGGTCAAAAATCCATTCGAGGCAACCGTCACTTCATTCCAATTCTGACCATAATATTGAAAACTGAACGGCAAGACTAAAGTATCTAAACTAGCATCGGCATTGGTAATCTGGCTGATGATTGAACCTGGTCCGGGTGGCGCAATCTCAAACCAATCATAGGTCGGTGCCCGACCCGAACTCACATCAGTATTATCATAACAATAATATCCAAAATCATCTGGTCCGGTTGGGTCAGAACTGATTCCCTGGTCCGAACTGATTGTTATTTGAAAATCGTCGGCATAATTGTAAGTGCCACCACTGCCCCGGACATAAACCGAGAATTGGAGCGGATAGTCTCTGGGCAGGTTTGGTGCCAAAGAAACCGCAAATGGGTCAAGATTATTATTGCGATTCGAACCAGCATCAATATCACCAAAATAACCAAAAGAATCGGTTATTGCAACATAAGGGTCAAAAGTCCTTATCCAGGCAAATACCTGATTCAAATTGCCCAATCCAGAATTATCCAGGGTAAGGATAAGTTTTGCATTTTCGGCTGGTCCAAATGAACCATTGCCATTACCACCTGGTGCCGAATCATTAACTCGATAGGAGTTAATAACCAATTTTCCGGCTTCAACCAGAACCGAAAATTGGCTATCCCAAAAATTACTCGAGTTGTCGGTAATATGTAAACTGAACCCGATTTCATGACCATTGGTACAACTGGGGGCAACCGAAAAACAGAATGGGCTGGTTGCACCCACAATATTACCTGGTGCAATATCACCAAAACCACTGATACTTTCTGAAATCACTACAAACTGGTCACTGGTGCTTAGCGATGCCATGACATTATCAGCGGTCTGATTACCCGAATTGATAAGATAAGCGGTCAGGTCAATCGTTTCGCCTGGGTTGATATGATTGTCGCCATTTCCACCTGGAGCTTGGTCATTGATCGTGTTGTGATGGTATCTGACATAAGGTGTGTTTCCGACTGTAACCCGAGCGGTTCCTTCATAGGGAAAATAGTTTTGAGCAGTGACCGTGACCTCTAATGTGCCGATATGTTGTGGTGTGAAAGAAAGGGTGACATAACCATCGCTATCCGTACGACCATAGGTGTAGATTGTACTGTCCATCATTAAACACACCAAAGCATTGCTAATCGGTGTGCCAGAATAACCGACCCATACTTGATAATCGGTGGTGTGGAGAAATACAATCGTATCATGAAGAACGGTTAATTCTTGAGGTTTGGTTGTCCAGAGGTTAAGTTCTGGGTCACCTAATAGATTCCATTCCATATACCGGCTCTGGCTAGGATACAATGAATCCATGATAAACTTTGCCCGTTTGCAAGCGCCGCCTAATGTGTAAATGCTGTCCTCGTAAAGGGCATGGAAGAAACCTTTGGTCACCGCACCACGATAATTGGAAACATGGCTGCCAATCAAGGTTGTGCCGAAGAAAGCGACCGCGCCTTTCGGATTTTGTACAGTCCCTACCCGGACGAAATCATCACCGAGCATGTGTTCGCCTGGGGCCAAGGTCATCGTGGCACAGGTTGCGGAAATGACCACCGGCAATTTATAACCATTATTGGTATTGCTTGGGTACACATTGAACGGCGACCACCAGTAACTTACCCCTTGACCGCGATAGACAACATAAGCTCGACCATTGTTTATAGCATTAACCACATCATTGGCATTATGACCCATGGTATTTATGAAACTATCAACCTGGGCATAATGTCCAAATCTGACCCAGAGGTCGCGAACATAACGGCAATCGGCTTGATAATATGGGTCAGGCGGATTGTCTTCCCGTACAATCGTTGTTCCCTTATCAAACCAGGCTGAATCTTGGACTGCCTCGCTCTTCTCATAGCCGATTGACTTTGCCACGAGCAAACTGCACTGAGCAGCAGTAGCACAATGGAATCGACCAATACAGAGTTCAATCCGATAATTGCCGGTCATATCCGCATAGTAATCGTCAAAATCATTATTATAAGAAGGCAGAAATTCTGGCGCACCGACTAAAAGGATATATTCGGGTCTTGGATTCCAGGTATCATAAGCGGTCTGAATAAAAGATTTAATCTGATTTGGCGTGTTACCGATTTGGGAGAGTTTAACACATACCGCTTCAATCCCTTTTTTCGTTTTCCATTCGACTAAAGGCTTTACCGCCTCGACAAAATTGTCATGAGCGATTACCAGGTATTTTGCTCCGGTCTGAGCACCGAGATAGGAAAAATTAAAAATTAAAAATAAAATACCAACAACAGAAACCCATTTTAATCGACGAAGTCGATTCTCTTCTTCCGAAAGAAATCCGAAATGAAGAAAACGGCTTCGCCGTTTATTTTTTGGTATTTTATTTTGTAACATTCCCTACTCCACCCGAATTAACTTCTGATTAATTATAACCTGCTTTTTGTTATCGGTCAAGATTAAAAAGTAGAGTCCTTTTGGTACAAGTTTTCCGTTTCGGTCCTTACCATTCCAGATAAAGTAGTCACTGAAGACTCTTGGCTTATGGCTCATCACCAATCTTCCCATCGTATTATAAATTCTAAATTCGAAATTAGAATTGGGCAGTTGCCAGCGTATCACCGTGCTTCTGTTGAACGGGTTGGGCAGGCATTGCAGTTTTGAATTTTGAATTTCCAATTTTGCGTTTTCCTTGATTCCGATGACACCGTAGAGGTCAAGCGTGAAATAAATTACGGTCTGGTAGCTACCATTATTAGCATCCACTATCAAGGCAAAATCCGCGATACTGTCATTGGGGTTTTCTGCAATTTGGAAACGGTAAGGAGTCGAATTGGCGGAAGAAGCATTCGGCTCGATGTTACCAAAATTAGCGGTCGAATCCAGAACCAATGCATCGTTATCCTGATTTCTTAAAACCGATTGGACATCATTAGCACTAACCCCGCCGAAATTTTTCAAAACCAGGTTTAGGATAATCATTTCGCCTGGTTCCGGTAAGCCGTTAGAATTCCCTAATGAATCGTTAACCGTCAAGCTTATCAAACTTAACCATGGTGCCGAGACACTTTGGGGCGCAACGGTTGTGATTCGGAATGCCCGACCCGTATAAAGTCCAGCCACACTTGGGTCATACTCGTTATTATAAAGCAATTCTAAACCTCGGGATTGGGTCTGGTCACAGAAACCCACTGTATTGGAACTGGCATCGGCTACGGTCTGATACTGGAAAATTATTTCGCCATCACCGGTTGGGGTCGGATAATAGGCTGGGTCTAAGAAGATAACCTCGAATGTCTCGCGTATCAAGCGTTGTCCGTAGTGGGCAGCTTCTCGGTATTCGATAATATAACGGTGATTTGTTGCATCATAATAACGGTAGGCTTCGCCATAACCGGATTGATGGCGTCGCATATCCAAGTCATCCCAGAACGGTGCAATCATATTCGGACAAGAATTGAATATCGAAGTGTTATCACCAGAATTGAATGTGGTCTGGCCCATTACCAAATAACCATTGGACGAAGCCGAAATCGAATCATAATTTTGTCCATAATATCGAAAACTGAACGGCAGAGTCATGGTGGCGACCGAATTGTTGGCATCGGTAATTTCAGGAATTGTCTGACCAACCAAAGAAATTTCCATCCAGTTGTAAGTAGGCGCTTGACCCGAGTTCAGGTCGGTATTGTCATAGACAAAATAACCGTATTCATCTGGTCCGGTCGGTACATTTTGACCGGCTTGACCAATGGTTAAGAATAAAGTTATCGAATCAACAAATTGGTAGGTTTCACCAAAGGCATATTTTACAACTCGGACCAAAGCTCGATAACCGGAAAATGCTTGCGGGCTGACGCTGAGGGCAAACGGGTCACTCGAATTGGTCTTACTCTCGCCTGGATAGAATCGTCCAAAGTGTCCGGTTGAATCGGTGATTAACAGGTAACGGTCATTACTGCGTAACTTCACCTGGACATCGACAAAATCGCCTTGACCCGAATTCTCAAAAGTCAGGGTGAGCTTGCCGCTCTCACCCGGGTCGAGTCGACTGTTATTATTACCACCCGGAATTGGGTCAAGGATATCATAGGTCTGATAGACAAGTCGACCGGCATTAACAATAAGCTCAAAACCTTGAGTATAATTCCTAACATCGTCCTGGATAAATATTGTGAAATTTAAATGTTGTTGATTAGTGCAAGCCGGTGAAACTGAAAAACCAAAACCAGGCTGCTGAAAGACAACGCTGTCCGGTAAAATATCGCCATAATATTTTAGGCTATCCCAGATGGTAACCTCGGATTCGGTACTGCGCAGACGAGCCCAAACATTTCTTGCGGTCTCGTTACCGATATTTTTAAGACCCATCACAAAAGTTATTGATTCACCTGGGTTCAGGTTATTATCACCATTGCCGCCTGGTGAAGGGTCATTGATAATATGACCTTGATAGACAACATAAGGTCCAGAAGCCGGGACCACTTGAGCATCAACCTCATAAGGCAGACAATTCTGTGCTGTCACGGTGACTGCCATTGTGCCAACCGTTATCGGATTTATCGCCAGACTAATTTGTCCGGCACTATTGGTATAGCCATACTCGTATACTTCACTATCCTTCTTAACACAAACCAAGGCGTTGGGTAGCGCAATCCCTTCTCTTCGCACCGTGACTAAAAAATTCTGGGGCGCCACCGGGATGAACGAGTCATGGCTTACTACTAAAGTCTTAGGTTTTCCGGTCCAAAG
>JAOUPE010000429.1 GCA_029880025.1 Caldifarciminota bacterium | reverse complement strand
TGCCAATATCATAATGAAAGTTGGCAATGTCTACATGAAACAGAAAAAGCTCTCCCAGGCAAGACAGCAGTTTCTCAAGGCACGAGATTTGGCACCGAATGAGGCTTTGCCCCATATCCGATTGGGCGATTTATATACCAGACAAAGAAATTATGGCGAGGCAGAAAAAGCATTACGCTCGGCGCTGAAGATTGATAATAGTTTGAGTGTCGGGCATGTTCTTTTAGGTGACCTTTTTCGGTTCCAGGCGGAAAATTATAAAAACCAGAAAAAACGCCAGGAAGCAGTACAATACTATAAAAATGCCAAGGCTGAATACCAAATGGTTCAGTCCGGTGACAGCTATTACAAATATGCCTCAACCGAAGCCGAACGCTGCCGAATCAATATTGATAAATTAAAAGAAGAACTCTGGTTTCAAGAAGGAATCAGGCTTGAAGACCCATAATGCTGAGTAATCGAGTACTCTTGCTTAATCAAAATTATGAACCTTTAACCCTGTGTCGGGCTCGTCGTGCCCTAATCCTCCTCTATTTACACAAAGCCGAAATGGTTGAATCTTATGATGGTCTTTATGCCCATTCCCAAAATCTCGAATTTCCGATACCAAGCATTTTACGTCTGAATTACTATGTCAAAATCATGCGCCGAGATATCCCTTTGACCAAGCGTAATATTTTACGCCGGGATAATTACCAATGTCAGTATTGCAGTCGAAAGCATGTGCCAATGACCACCGACCATGTTCTGCCCAAAGTCTTAGGCGGGAATGATTCCTGGGAAAATTTAGTTTGTGCCTGTGTCGAATGTAATACTAAGAAAGGCAATGCGCCGCTTAAGAAGTCAGGGTTGAGATTAATCAGAAAGCCCAAAAAGCCTCACTTCTTCACTTTCATTCTAAACAATTTGGGTCAAATTCCTGAACCCTGGCGTCAATACCTTTTCCTTTCCTAATTTTAGCTCAGAATCCAGCTGGGTAGGATGACACCGATTACTGGATTCAGACTGTTAATTATCAATATCTGCCTTTTCATTTTATTCCAGAGCACAACCGCTGAATTAAGGCTTAAACGTATCGAATTCACGGGTAATCGCAGTATCAAGAATTTAGCAAAATATCTAAGTATTCAACCGGGTTCATTGCTCGATTCGACTCGATTGGTCTCGGACCAAAAGATAATCCAGCAAAAATATGCGGATATCGGTTTTTTCTGGACCGATGTTTGCTATCGAATCATCCGCCAGAAAGATGGCTTAAACCTGCGCTGGGAGATAAAAGAAAATAGTAGAGCCGAAATCGGAACAATACAAATCATCGGCAATGAAAGAATATCTTTTTCGACACTTTATGATAAACTGAAATATCGAACCGGCATTTTTACCAAGCAAAAACTGGAAGAAAACGTTAAAGCCCTTTTAAGCACCTACTTAGATTCCGGATTTGCTTTTTGCCAGGTCCAACCCCAAAATTTCCAGATTTCCGATTTTAAATTATCCTATCAATTGAAAATAGCCGAAGGACCAGAAGTGATAATCAAGGACATCCGTTTCGCTGGTTCCTTTGTAACCAAAGAAGCTGTCCTCAAAAAAATCATGGGATATGACAAGAATGGTCTCTACGCTCAGACCAGATTGAATCAAGCGATTAGAAGATTGGAAAAAACCAATCTCATCGATGTCATTAGATATAAGCTTAACCAGGTTGACGAAGAATATGTTTTGGAAATCGAAATTAGCGAAAGAAAGAGTAACGAGCTTCAAGGCGCATTCGCCTATCAACCAAAAACTAAGGAACGACCAGCCGATTATTCCGGATTCGGTCTATTGAATTTCAAAAATCTTTTAGGCACGATGCGGAAAGTGAAGGGTTCCTGGTCAAAGAATGCATTCCGGACTAATTATGGACTCGGTTATATCGAACCTTATCTTTTTGGTTGGCGAATCTTGCTTGGGACTGAAATCATTCACCAGACCAAAGATACCGCCTATGCCTTAACCAGGCTGGATTTATTTACCGAAATACTGATTGAAAATATCTTGACCTTA
>JAOUPE010000428.1 GCA_029880025.1 Caldifarciminota bacterium | reverse complement strand
AAAAATAATCAGCAGGGAAACTTAACTACGGTTAGATTTAATCGATTGCCAGATTTATCGAACAGTAATTATATAATTTACGATGCAGTCGGTCGAAAAGTGCGGATTGCTCAATCGAAAGAAGGTCGGGTGCAGGGCTTAAAACCGGGTATTTATTTCATTGCCTCGTTTAATGACAAGGGTTACAACTTTAAAAAAATTGTGATTATCCGTTAAAGAATAAAGTTAATCTTGCAATAGTTGAAAGGCATCGCAAGATGCCTTTCTTTTTTTAAATCTTTTACCTGATAAAACTATTGACAAATTATTTAAAAAGGGTATAAGTTTTGGCAAATGATAAGGAGGCAAGATGGCAAGAATTGAATTCTTACCATGCTTTAACCGAAGATGTGCTGAAGGCGCATTCGGTAAGACGTTTAAAGTAAAAACAGGTATGCCTGAACTTAATAGGGCAAAAAAGGTTATTCTACTCGTTCTGGTCATGTTCATTATTGGTTCAGCTCAAGGAATTAGACGTAGATCATCAGACTGGATACGAGAAAGACCTGAATCGCCTGAGTTCCCAATGAAAAGTTTAAGGATAAAAGCCCTGGGTGAAGATTTCCTGGGAATAGTAAGCGACGTAGAAACCGATGTCATGTTCAATCCTTCACTGCTTCCTCAATTGGAGTCTAACCAAATCGGTATTTTCTTTTCACCGGATTATCGATACAAGAATATTGTAGGTTTGAATCTGCTTTTACCTAAAATCTTCAACTCAAAAATCGGGTTTGGATTTTATAACCAGCTTAAATTTTATAACCCAGAATATTACCAGTATTTTTATCCTGACTATTACTACAATTCATATTTTGGTTCTTATCAACAGTCGGTATTTGTTTCTATTCAGCCGGTTGCATCATTTGCCTTCGCACCTTTTTATACATTGGTTAAAAGTCCTTATCATCTGGAACAGGAAAGTTTTAGTGAAAATTACTATGATTACATCGATGATTCTCTAAACTTTTATCACCGTAAATCTGGTTATGAATATGACGATGACATTACCGAACACCGATTTGGCATTGGTGCGGTCTTAAAACTAAAAAGAAATTTACTTCAGCTTACTGTTTCTTTTAAAAATGAAAAGAATGTAATTGATTTTACAGATGAATATCAAAGACATTGGCTCCATACTTATTTTGGTTCATACGCTTACGATAGTTCTTACAATTATTACTTCCGTCAATACTCTGATTCTACATGGGATAAATATGTCGAAAATAAAAAAAGAACTGGGGAAGAACAGAGGCTGGACTTTCGATGGCAAAGAGACTTAAACGGTTGGCTCGGTTTTACCATGAATTTACGTCGATTTTCTTCTGATTTGACCGGTCAAAGATTTGATACGAGTTATAGTGAGCTTTGGCAATATTATTTTGAGCGGTGGCGAAACTATCCTAATCCAGAGTCAACCGAAATAACCGACGATACTTCTCATGATTATTATCGAGGGTTCCTTGAGGTTACTGGAAAGGCAGAAGGAGTGGAAGGCAGTATTGCCAGCGGCTTTAAGCTTACTATCAGCGAATTTATCAATTGTTTTATCGGTTTAAAATCGGTCATTACACTTAATAAAGATAGTATACAAGAAATAGGTAATGAAATCAAAGCCACTGATACAAGTAGATACGAATATCCACTTAGTTTTTATCAGGTTCAGAAATCGGATAGAATTATAATATCGATTCCAATCGGATTGGAATATCAAATATCTTCGCCAGTTTGTATTAGGACTGGAATCTCGCCCAGATTCTACTTTGAGAGGATGCGCTATAAAACCGAAAAAAGAGAATATCCTGATTTCAATAGCCAAGAATTATCATTCAATTATTCCTTTGGCTTAGGTTTTAAGCTTACCCCGAAGCTTTCAGTTGACCTTTATAACAAGGGTCAGTTGTTCTCATTAGGGGAATGGTTCGTTCAGGGGAGGTATCGCTTTTAACCAGATAGAAACTTTTTAAGTTCTTTATAACTTAGGGTATTAATCACATCTTTTTTTTCTAAC
>JAOUPE010000427.1 GCA_029880025.1 Caldifarciminota bacterium | reverse complement strand
AAAGATAAGGTCAATTACCGATAACTCGGCTACGGTCGAAATTTCTGGTGTTTCTTATGAAGCCAACTTAATGTTGACTCCCCAGGCCAGAGTCGGAGATTACGTGATACTGCATGCTGGATTTGCAATCCAGATTCTTGACCAGCAAGAAGCCAAGGAGACTCTAAGGATTTGGCAGGAAATTGGCCAAGCGACAAAAGCGGCTTTAAGAAAACCGCTTCGCCGCAGTCGCCAGGGCCGAACCTCGCCACCGGCGGGCTTCAGCGAGACGAGAAAGAAATGAACAAATTAATCGGCATTAGAAAAGAGGACAAGAACCGTTGGGAAAGAAGAACTCCCCTTATCCCACAACATATTCGAGAACTGAAACAAAAAGAACAGTTCAACTTTACGGTGCAATCTTCAAAGATTCGAACCTATCCTGACCAGGAATATGCTTCGGCTGGGGCGAATATCGCCGAGGACCTGAAAGATTGCGATTTGGTATTCGGCATCAAAGAGATGCCAAAAGATTTATTTCAGCCAAAGAAAACCTATATCTTTTTTGCTCATGTCATTAAGGGTCAGTCTCAGAATATGCCGATGCTAAAAACGATGTTAAAATTAGGCTGCAATTTGATTGACTACGAAAAAGTTGCCGATGAAAACGGCAAGCGTTTAATTTTCTTTGGTTATCATGCTGGTTTAGCCGGGATGATTGATACTCTCTGGGCTTTGGGCAATCGCTTAGAATCCGAAGGGATTATAAATCCATTTCAAGCAATTCGCCAGACGATTGATTACGAAGACTTGAATCAAGCAAAACAAGCGATTTCGGAAGTGGGTAAGAAGATTGCCGAAGATGGATTAGATGCTTCTCTATTGCCTTTGGTCTGTGGTATTACCGGTTATGGCAATGTCTCGCAGGGTGCTCAGGAGATTTTCGATTTGCTGCCATTCGAAGAAATTAAGCCGAAAGAATTATTTGAACTTTTTGCCAAAAAGAATTTCTCCAAAAATCAACTTTACAAGATAGTTTTCCGAGAAGAAGATATGGTTGAGCCAATCGCTAAAACCGATGTTTTTCAATTACCGGACTATTATACCCATCCAGAAAAATTCCGTTCGGTGTTTGAGCGTTATATACCCTATCTCACAAGCTTGGTCAATTGTATCTATTGGGATAATCGATATCCAAGATTGGTAACGAAACATTTCTTAAAATTAGTTTTTAAGTCCGAGCCCAGACTGCGCGTGATTGGTGATATCAGTTGCGACATCGAAGGCTCGATCGAAGCCACGGTCAAGGCTACCAGTCCGGACAATCCGGTTTTTGTCTATGACCCGCTAACCAATCGGGCATTTAATGGAGTTGTTGGCAAAGGACCGGTGATTATGGCGATTGACAATCTGCCCTGTGAAATACCGAAAGATGCTTCAGTCTATTTCAGCAATATTTTAAAACCGTTCGTGCCAGCAATTGCTCAGGCTGATTTCTCGACCAGTTTTGAGAGATGCGATCTGCCGCCCGAAATCAAAAAAGGGGTCATTGTTTATCAAGGTGAACTGACCCCAGATTATAAATATATTGAAAAATATTTGTGATAAGTAATGATTAAAGTGATTGATAACGATAACCGCGATGGTTAAACAAGAAATTTCGTTTTTCTTAACCGTGGTCATCCGCCCAAGGCGGATTCTTTTATCGACGCAAGAAATGTAGATAGGAGAAGAAATGAAAAAAGTGTTAGTTTTAGGTGCCGGATTAGTTTCAAAACCTCTGGTCGATTATTTATTAAAACAACCTGATTTTCAGCTAACGGTTGCAAGTCGAACCGTTAGCAAAGCCGAAAAATTGATTGCGAGTCATCAACGCGGTGAGGCGATTGCGCTTAATGTCGATGACAATCAATCGCTTGCCAGGCTCGTCGCTGATTCTGATTTGGTTATCAGCCTTGTCCCTTATGCTTATCATCCAGTGATTGCCAAACACTGTATCGAAAATAAGAAACAGCTGATAACCACCTCTTATGTGAGTGATGCGATGCGCGAACTTGACTCCAAAGCTAAAG
>JAOUPE010000425.1 GCA_029880025.1 Caldifarciminota bacterium | reverse complement strand
TTCAAATTGTCCTTTTAATGCCGTATAGATTTTCCGAGCATTTTCATACTCATCGGCTTTTGACCAAATCAACAAATCAATCGTCTTATCCGAAAAAATATTCTCCTTGGTCTTGTTAGCAATTCCATTCACGATATCGGTAATCCCAAATTGGATACTTTCAATTTTATCTCGAGTATAAGAGCCGATGAATTTCACAATCAGTTTGTATTGCATCCCTTTTTTGATGTCGTCTTTCCAGTAAGCGGTCATTCTCGAAAGGACGCGGTCCATACAATCATTGAATGCACTCTCCATCACCACCTGGTCAGAACTGGTCGAAACTTCCGGACTATAACCGGTCTCGGTGCCTAAAAGCCGAGCCGTGGTAGTCTCATAAATTCGGACCCCGACCGAGGCTTTTTTCGTACCATAGCGGGCTGAAGTAATATCAACCGTGTAAGTAACATAGATATCACAACCAATCGTCAATGCATAAAGATAAGATACGTCTTCAGCAATGCCACGTTCATCGGTCATTGCACCAACCAGTTCATTAATCGTTACCGACTGGTCCGGCACCTGAACATCGTATTTCCGAGCCGTCAAGAATGATTCGATAATCTGGGCACCTTTCATATATAGGAAATCCGAATTGAGTAAATCAATCGGACTTTCCTCTTTGGTGGTTTGCGGAATCACCATGACGAATGGCATGCCAATCGCTTCGGAAATTTCTTCGCGTGATTTGAGTACTGCTTTGCTGACCAGGAATTCTTCAACCATGCGTTTATTCACCCTCATAATTTTAGTGATTTTTATCCGTCCATCCGGTGTTCTAACCCGCTTCTGATATTTGTCATCTTCAAAACTGATGAATTTTCTCACTGAATCTTTATCCAGTATCTCAGTTTTCACCATCTCGAATTTCATTTTCTCTTCAGGAGTCTGTAATAACGGGTCAGTGCCGCCTAAGAGCACAAAATTAACCGCTTGGTAGCGAGCATCTTTTTCGGCTTCATTAAGATTGGACCCAACTCCAGTTGCCAGAATTGTCACTTCGGCTGGTGAATAGGTCTCGACAAAGGTTGCTTCACCGGTTGCCGGAATCATCGCCTTTTTCCCGCAGCCGGCGATTATGACCATCATTATGGTCAGGGTCATGGTTAATCCTTCTTTCATTCTTTTCCTCCTTTTTAAATTCCTGAAATGCCTCTTAAAAACCAAAGTGGGTCAAAGGGTAAGGTCGGTGGATTATAAGATAAATAAACCGACCAGATTAGACCTTCGGTATCCATTCCGGAACTATTAATCGTTTTCCAGCCCCAGTTGTATCCTCCTTTTCCACCAATCGTGAAATCAGGAGTAATATAAAATTCTCCAATTCCACTTAATTCCACTCCTGGTCCATTTGCCGAAGAACTAACTCCGATTAATTTTCCCTTGGCTAATGGACCGAAGGCAAATCGAGCAATATAGAATTTCTTGAGCAAGCCTAAACCAATTTCATAATAATAATCGTGATTCTCTGGAAACCCAAATCCAAAACTCAATGGAAAGAAGAAATGTGGAATTTTAAAGGGATGGCTTATATTAAAATCTAAACCTAATTCTGCACCAAAGGTTTGTTTAGTGTTTTCTTTAAAAGGGAAAGAAATAAATCTTAATGCTATTTCAATCGGTAACCGGGGTCTTTCTAATACGAGCATGCCGGGTTCGGCTCTGCCGATGAATGTTCTTGCCTCGGAATAACGAATCGTCCTGGTTCTATCTTTATTATTAGCAACTTTCGTCACCAAGGCGCAACCGACCGATTTTGCTCTTGGTATTCCTGAGGTATCTTCAAAGAATTCGACAATATTTAATTTGTCATCAATCTTTAGTCCTTCTTTGCTGCCCAGTTTGAACGCAATATTTCCAGCATTTGCCGAGACGATTTCAGCCGATAGACGAAACTCTGGAATTTCCCGGGTTAATGTTTGAAGATTTTTTACATAGGCTTGAACCGCACTTAAGGTCGCAAATTCCTCGGCATTTAACTCTTCGCCCCCAAACACGAATTCATGATATTTC
>JAOUPE010000426.1 GCA_029880025.1 Caldifarciminota bacterium | reverse complement strand
CAATCATGATGACCGCCATGGTTTCGCCAATCGCTCGACCCATTCCTAAAATGATGCCGGCGATGATACCGGATTTAGCGGCTGGTATCATTGCCCGATATACCGTCTGCCACTGGGTTGCCCCCAAAGCTAATGAACCTTCTTTATAAGCCGGAGGGACGGCTCGTAACGCATCAAGGGATACCGCAATAATGGTTGGTAAAATCATCACGCCTAAAATGACCGAAGCGGCTAAAACCGAAAAACCAGGCCCCCCAAAAAAGTTACGGATAAAAGGAATCAAGACGATAACTCCCATAAAGCCATAAACTACCGAAGGTATTCCGGCTAAGAGTTCAATCAAAGGTTTAAGAAATCGAACCGCACCCTTTGGCGCAAATTCGGCAAGAAAAATCGCACAGGCTAAGCCAAATAAGATTCCTAAGACCAATGCCCCAAGAGTCACAACAATTGACCCAATAATCATCGTCAGAATCCCAAAATGTCCCTTGGTCGGTGCCCAATGACTGGAAAAAATGAATTTTACTACCCCGGTCTTAACAAAGACCGGCAACCCTTCGATAAAGATAAAAAAGAAGATTAAGAAGATTACGGCGATTGCCGTACAGGCGATGAGTAATAAACCCTTCTCGATCAACCTTTCCTTCATCTATGAAGAGTTAAAATCAGACATTTTAAAACAACGGTATCAATCCTTCTTCTTGTAATAATTTCTGTCCTTCTGAACTTAACACAAAATCGATAAAATTTTTTAACCTGGCTTTGGGTTTCTGTTTGGTTAAAAAGAGAAATGAGCGCACGATTGGATATTTACGTTTCTTAATACTTTCAACCGTCGGCACCATCGAATCCAAAGCCACCGCTTTTACCCGGTCATCTAATAAACCGTATGATAGATAGCCAATTGCATTAGGGTCATTAGCAACAATTTCACGGACCGCACCATTCGAATCTTGGACCAACGCATCAATCGTAAAGGTCTGGTTAGGCATCACTTTTTCTTCAAAGCTTTGCCTGGTGCCTGAACCTTCTTCTCGGGTAATTACGTTTATCCGATATTTTCGATTACCCGGCTTATCCCAGAATTTTATCTGGCCGGAAAAGATGGCAGCTACGGTCGACAGACTTAAATTCTCAACCGGATTTTTCCTATTAACAATAATCACAATACCATCATAGGCAATGATTATTTCGTGCAATCCTTTCTCCTCGGGTTTCAATTCTCGCGATGACATTCCAATTTTGCAAATACCATTTTTCACCGCTTTGATACCAGCACTCGAACCCCCTCCTTCGATATTGAACTTTACCCCTTTGTGTTTCTGATTATAAACCTCGGCTAACCTTTCGGCAAAGGGTTGAATCGAAGTCGAACCGGCAATAATTATCCCGGTTTGGCTTTGGCGACAGGAGATGAACGGTAGCATACTCAACCCGAATAAGATTAGAATTAACGCTTTTTGCAAATTTTTCTCCACCGGCAGATTAATGTTAAGAAAAAATGTTTCTCCTGTCAATATTACTGACAGGAAGGTCAGTCAATTACCAATACCCCTGCCCCTTTAATTTTACTCTGCTTAAGTCTCTGCAAGGCTTTGTTTGCTTCGGTCAATAAAAAAGTTTCGACCTCAGCCTTGATTGGGATTTCGCCCGCCAATCTTAAAAACTCCCAAGCATCCTGCCTCGTGCTATTCGCCACACTCCGGATAATTCTTTCCTGATAAATCAACCGGTATTTAATTTCGGGAATTGGACTCATATGAATGCCGGCCAGTACTAAAGTTCCTCCCTTATCTAAAACCCGCAACGCATCCAGCACTAAATTTCCAGCCGGGGCAAAGATTATCGCGCTGTCCAATTTCTCGGCGGGGTTATCTTCGGCTCTACCGGTCCAGCTGGCGCCTAATCGTTTGGCTAATTTGCGATGGTCTTCACTTCTTGAGAAAACATAAACCTCACATCCTTGGTCAAGCGCAACCTGAGTCGTGATATGAGCCGAAGCGCCAAAACCATAAATACCCAGCCGGGTTCCTGGTTTAGTCCGGCTCAGTC
>JAOUPE010000424.1 GCA_029880025.1 Caldifarciminota bacterium | reverse complement strand
TTTTTCGTCATTGCGAAATGCAAAGCAATCTCTCTAATTGAGCGGAAGAACATTAAAAAGGACATCAATCGGAATGGTTTTTCCGAGCTTCAAAAATGAAGGAAGTGCCCCCACAATTTCTCTTTAGTAGAAAATATTGCTGTCATTTCTCAGTCACCGCCCAATAGCCGCCTTTATCGGGTCCAATTCTCTTCAAAATTCCTTTTTCTTTTAATTTCTCTAGATGTTTCTGAACGGCAGAAGGATTTATTCTAAACTCTTCTGCCAATTTTCTTCTTGAGATATTTGGATTTTCTCTTATTAGCATTAAAATCTCAATTTGGCGCTCGGTTAAGCCAAGCTCTGACCACCTTTCTGACCACTTTTCTGACCACTTTTGGGCTTTTTCTTTTATCTGCCTCTTAAATATGATGGTAAACCAATTTTCGGTTATGTCGAAGTGAGGACCTTTCAGCCCATAATCTTTCATCGCTTTCTTCATCCTCACAATCCCCGACCCAACTTTTTCGACTAAGCCCATTCTTTGTAATAAACCAAATAACAGGTTATTTCTTGATAAACTTTTCTTGCCTAAATCTTTCTTGGTAATCCCTTTTACCAGTCCACCCGGATTGGTTATCTCAACTCGGTCCGAAAAGATTTCTAATAAGATATTTGCATTAGAGAAATAATCGCGGTGAGAAATTGCATTAAGTAAAGCCTCACGCAGGGCATCCTCGGGCAGTTCCAGTCTTTCTTCTCTTCTTCCACTTTTTATAATAAATTCCGTATTTAATTTTGATTGTAAATAACGACTTGCATCCTGGAAATTATAATAGGCATCGGCATCGAAATCTTTTCGGTCAAGGATTTTGTATTTGGTTTTACCTCTATATAGAACACCGGTTATTGTCGCATTGGAAAAGAATTTTGTTACTCTTCGACTAAATAATAAGACACCAGCATTTTTCAGATAGTCATTTTTAATAAGAGATAAATTATCCAAAATCTCATTACTTGCTAAAACTGGGCTAATTTTAGCTATTTCTAAAAATGTTTTAAACTTATCTTCGGCAAAATCTATTTTAAAATCGAAAGCATAATTCGGCTTCTCGTCAAAAAGAATAAGCCCTTCCTTTTGGAAGAATTCTTTTATTTCGTCGCGGGTTAATTGCTGGGAATTAGGACCATATCTTATAAAAAACCTGCCATTTACTGAATATGGTTTATTCAATCCTTCGGGAACTTCGATTAATAAGAAATTATCTACTTCTTCTAAAAAGATTTCAAATTTGGGGTCGAAATTTCTGGTTATATCAAAAATTTGCGATTTTAGTCGGTTTGTGACTTCAATCCCTTTTATTTCTCTATTGTCAGTAATCCCGAGTAAAATTTTACCACCGTTGGCATTGGCAAAAGCACAGATATCTCTGGCTAAGGAAAAAGAATCAGAAAAGGATTCTTTAAATTCTAAGTTATACCCTTCACCCTGACTAATCAAGAATTTTAACTCTTTCTCTTTCATTCTTTAATTATGACAAATCATGATTGGTTTAAAACCTGATAAATTTCATCTAAAGTCTTCTCAATCTCTTTTTTTCTCTTTGATACACTTTCTAACAACTCTTCATGCTTGCGATAAAGAATCCCTTTTGTCTTATTTGGATTCTCGGCAGATAGATCGTAATCACGATTGATGATCTCCTCCTACATTTATCAAGACGTTAAGCATATAAATAGCATAACAAAGGAGAACTTACCATATTTTTTCATCCTTTATGTATCCTAGACCCAATAAGGCTATTCATGCCTGAATTTTAATCTTACTTACCTATTTGTCAATAGCGATGATTTTGCGTCATTGCGGAATGCAAAGCAATCTCTCTAATTAGGCGGAGGAGCATTAAAAAGAACATCAATCGGAATGGTTTTTCCGAGCTTCAAAAATGAAGGAAGTACCCCACAATTTTCCCCAGGGTGTGATTTTCAAAGCATTATTCCAAACAATTAAATTCAAAATTGGTTATCTTTATTTATAGCCTCAGTGAATTCTGTGTTCTCTGTGATTAATCTC
>JAOUPE010000422.1 GCA_029880025.1 Caldifarciminota bacterium | reverse complement strand
CCAAATCAGTCAGACTCTAACCAGCACGCTTCATAAAATTCTGATTGTGGTCGCAATCATTTCAGTAACCTATGTTTTGTCTAAGATTGCGGTCGGCTTCGTCAGATTGTATGCGATGAAGAGTGAAGGAATCATATCCTCAACCTCGATTTTTGCCAATCTTACCAGAATTTTGGTTTTCATTATCGGGATATTGATTATTTTACAATTCCTCGGCATCTCAATTACGCCAATACTCACTGCATTTGGACTCGGTGGATTGGCAGTGGCTTTAGCATTACAAAACACCCTGGCAAACCTTTTTTCTGGATTCTATATCCTGGTCTCAAGACAGATAAAACCCGGTGACTATATAAAACTTGAAACCGGTGAAGAGGGTTATGTTGTCGACATAAGCTGGGTAAATACGAAAATCCGAGAACTTCCGAATAATTTTATCCTGATACCAAATTCAAAACTTGCTTCAGCAATTACCAAAAACTATTACCTGCCAGAAAAAGAGATGGCAGTACTCGTTCAGGTTGGGGTTAGTTATGACAGCGATTTGGCAAAGGTAGAGCGTGTAACAATAGAAGTGGCGAAAGAGGTGATGAGAGATATCCAAGGCGGGGTATCGGAGTTTGAACCATTCATTCGTTACCATACCTTTGCTGATTTCAGTATCAATTTCACCATGATATTGCGTGCCAAGGAATTTGTTGACCAATACCTTATCAAACATGAATTTGTCAAAAGATTGCACAAACGTTATAAACAGGAAGGAATTGAAATACCGTTCCCAATCCGGACCCTTTATATGAAGGAAGGGAATAAATGATAAATCAGGATTGTTGGTCAATTATCAGGAGGTGGTTATGAGATTATTAGTAGTTTCCAATCGCTTGCCAATAACCGTAAGCGAAAAAGATGGCAAGTTGAAATTTCGTACCAGTGTCGGTGGTTTGGTCTCTGGCTTAAGTGCCTATTTAGATTCATTAAAAGAGGCGCCCTTTACTGAATCAGAATATATTTGGGTTGGTTGGCCCGGAATTGCGGTAAATGATAAGGCAAAGGAGGAATTAAGGTCAAGGGCTTTGGCTGAATTTAAAGCCTATCCGGTCTTCCTTACCGAAAAAGTCATGGATAAATTTTATCACGGATTTTGCAATAAAACGATTTGGCCGCTTTTTCACTATTTCTCTTCCTATGCTATTTATGACAGTGATTTCTGGACTCATTATAAACGGGTAAATGAGGTTTTCCGTGATGCCGTCTTGGAAATTGTTAAACCCGATGATTTAATTTGGATACATGATTATCACCTTATGCTTCTCCCCAGACTAATAAGAGAAAAAATGCCGGAGGTTCCAATCGGATTTTTCCTTCATATTCCTTTTCCAGCGTTCGAAATTTTTCGACTCCTGCCCGATAAGTGGCGTCGTGAGATAATCGAAGGGTTATTGGGGGCAAACCTTATCGGATTTCATACCCATGATTACACCCAGTATTTTTTAAGATGCGTCCTTCGCATTTTAGGTTATGAACACAGCATGGGTCAGATTATTGCCGGCGACCATGTGGTCAAAGCGGATACTTTCCCCATGGGTATTGATTTCTCAAGATTCCATAGCGCGGCAAGTAGTCCGGAAATTGAACAAGACAAACAATCATTGAAAAAAACATTTACTACTTTAAAAGTCATTTTATCGATTGACCGGCTGGATTACACAAAGGGTATCTTAAATCGCCTGCAAGGTTATGAAACTTTTCTGGAAAATAATCCACAATGGCATGGCAGAGTAATTCTCATTCTGGTCGTAGTGCCTTCCCGTATTGGAGTCGAACATTACCGAATGATGAAAAGGCAAATTGATGAGATTGTCGGGAAAATTAACGGGAGATTTTGCAGTATTAATTGGACTCCGATATTATATCAATACAAGTTTTTGCCATTTCAGCCCTTGGTAGCATTATACAGTATCAGTGATGTTGCTTTAATCACACCACTCAGAGACGGTATGAATCTTATCGCAAAAGAATATATCGCCAGCCGAACCGATAAAACCGGCGTTTTAATCTTA
>JAOUPE010000423.1 GCA_029880025.1 Caldifarciminota bacterium | reverse complement strand
AAAATGCCAAAGATTGACAATCGGCTATGACCAATTAAAATTCAGTTATGACTCGAAATAATTTATTTCATATTTTAGCGGTTTCATTCTTAATTATCAGCTGTCAGCAAAAGTCGACAAAGGTTGAAATCACATTCTGGCATGCGATGGGTGGAAATGTCGAGAAAGTTCTTAAAACGATGGCAGCCGATTATGAATCCACTCATAAGAATATTCGTATCAAACTGGTCGGTATGGCTGACTATAATACTTTAGCCCAAAAATTGATGGGAGCAGCAGCGGTTAATGCGCCGCCGACAATTGCCCAGATGTATGAAAACTGGACGACCCAGCTTTTTAAAAATAATTATTTAGAACCGCTTGATAGTTATGTTAAGGGACCAAAAGGACTAACGAAATCAGAATTCGATGATATCTGGCCAGTGTTGATTCAGAACAACACATGGGATGAAAAGATTATAACTCTTCCGTTTAACAAAAGCGTTCCAGTTTATTATTATAACTTCGAACTTTTCAAGAAAGTAGGAATTAAAGATTTCCCCAAAACCTGGGATGAATTTCGAGAAGTTTGTTTTAAGTTATCAAAATTAAAGAATAAAGAAGGTATACCCATTGTTCCGACCGCGGGCGGTTCTGATATCTGGGTATTTGCCTCGATGTTATACCAGCGTGGAGGCAAACTTTTTGATGAGGATAGGGGAGAGCCTTTTTTTAATAGCTCAGTTGCAGCCGGAGTATTACAATTCCAGCTTGATTTAATTTATAAAGATAAGGTTCAAGGAATCCGGACTGGTGCAGATTTGCTTGATGAATTTCTTGCCGGAAGGTTAGCCATGACACCATTCAGTTGTGCCCGTCGTTCGGTAATGAGAGGTGTAGAGAGTTTTAAGATTGGGATGGCGCCTTTGCCAATTTGGGATAAACCCGCCTCAATCATTTACGGCACAAACATCGGAATGTTTAAAGCTGGGTCTCAAACCGAAAAAGCTGCGGCATGGGAATTCATAAAATGGTTTACAAGCCCGGAAAATCAAATCCGCTGGTCATTAGGAACTTATTATGTTCCGATTCAGAAAAGTTCACTTAATGACCCTCGTTTGCGCGAACAGATTGACCAAACTCCAGGTCTAAGAGAAGCTTATGCCCAGCTTGAATTTGCGGTATTTGAGCCAAGGGGTGAAGCCTGGTTTGAAGGAAGGAAGATACTGATTGAAGATGGCTTGGAACCAGCAACTTTAGGTAAATTTTCTGCCAAAGAAGCCCTAGATTTTGCTGCTAATAAGTTAAAAGAAAGAGCCAAAAAGTAATTTTGGACATTAACTTACTAGCCAAAATTACTTTCTGTGTTTCTCTGTACCCTCTGTGGTCGTCCCTTGTTGCATAAATGCAAATGCACGTTCATACGGTCGATTAGGGAAACCCACGAAAAGGCAGTGTCAAGTGGATAGTACATTAAAAGGCAGTGACTAGGAGTTAGTGTATAGTGGCTAGTGAAGAATGAAAAGAGAGGCGGAAGGTGCCGGGCTGAAAAATCCATTTGATGGGAAATTTCACTAAAATCACGGAAAAAAATAGCCAGAAGAGCGACCCCTAACCAGCCCCCGAAAGGACAGTGTCTAGGGGATAGTGATAAGTGGCTAGTGAAGTAAAATAAAAGTGACGACCCCGGATTAATAAGTCAGTCTAGGAGCCGACTCCCTAGGTTGCTTAGGGGTCTACCCCCGAGTCTGCTCCCGAGCCAACTCCCCAGCCGACTCCCGAACCCGCTCCCGAACCTATCCACGAAGCTGCCTCCCAACCAATCCCCGAAGCCGCTCCCGAAGCAACTTAGGAACCAACCTCCGAAGCGACTCCCGAAGTCACCCCCTAACCTACCCCCTAAGCCACCCCCTAGGCGATACCCCCTCCCTTTGACGAAAATACGATAAGCGATTGACGAAGGACGACTTAGAAGAAAATTTGGCTCGAAAAAAACTTGATTTATAATACAACTTTTTACTGACCTAAAATTGCCAATTAATTAGCAGCATAAAGTAGTAATTAGATTTTTTTAATGGGAT
>JAOUPE010000421.1 GCA_029880025.1 Caldifarciminota bacterium | reverse complement strand
TTCATCATATTTTAACTTCTGGACTTTGTTATTGCCTTTACCCTGAAACTTAGCAGTTGGTGAGTCGAATTCTGCAGATTTGATTAGATGCAAATCTACCAGCCTTTTTCCGAATTCTGACATTTTACTAAATAGCTTATAGTCTTTGGTAAACGGAATTCTTGGAAAGTCAATTTTCAAAAACTCAGCATATTTTGTGCGGTAAGTATTTGAGTAAAGCACGGCGTAGATATAAAAGAAGATTTGTTCGGGTGACGGAGTCTTTTTAAAAGCTTCTGCCAATGCTGAGGTTAACGCTGGAGAAAGATTTGGGTTTTTTGCTTCAAATTCTGCTTTTGATTCAAAGACCATCGTAACACTACCCGAATGTCGGTTTTTTGGTTTGCCTTTTTCAGGATATAAGTAAAGAGGAAAAAGATAATTTATCTCTCTTGTTTTATTAGAGACAACACATGATTCAACTATGGTATTACAGACCAAAGAATGATAAAATCCCACTTTGTTTTGTTGGCGACAAGTTAATAGTCCCAAATTCTCCTGTAGCATATGGTGCATAATTTCAGGACGTGGCATGCAATGGAAGCCTCGTGATTTACCAGTGTAATAAGTATATCTTATATCAAAAGGTCTGTATAGAATTGGCACTATTTTCTTCTTATCTAATCCGCTCTCATTCAAATCATTCTGAGCAAATTCAACTTTCCAGTCCCTCACATCTTTATCTAAGTCATAAGCCCGTCTTGCCGTTTCAGCATCAAGCTTTGAGAAATTTAAAACATTTGTCCAAACTTCATTGGTTGTCCACCTAATCGTCAAACTATCTCTTGCGGTAACTATACCAACACTATTTACTGGAAAAATATCGGTTATCTTATAATAATTCTCATAGGTTTTTAAAAGTTTTTCTTCTCTCGGGACGAAAAGATAAAATTCAGATTTTGGTGATAACCTTTTCCATTTCGTCGTTTTTATATCATTTTGCAAAAGCCAGCCATATTTCTTTTCTCGCAGACCCCAAGCTTCAGCGTGATAAACATTGCATTTATGCTTTTTCGGCTTCTCCTTTGGTTTGTCTTGAACAAATAATTTCGTTTGTGGCGATGGAGGGAAAATAGCAGAAAACGATTCATCTTTCTTTTCTTGTTTTTTAAAACAAAGAATAATTGCTACTCCTTGTTGTATATCAAAGACATTTTCGTCTTTTGAACCATCCGGGCATTTCTCTTTCTTCAAACTATTACCATGTAAATCCAGAAGATAAATCTCATCAAAACTATTCATCAAGGATTGTCGCATTCCACGAAAAGTCGGGTTATCAAGATAACTATGGTTGGTGATAAATCCTAAAACGCCTTCACCGGCTTGATTAATCTTCCACTGAGCAAAACGAATGAACTTCACATAATCGTCTTGTAGCCACTTTGGGTTTTTCTCGCCAAGCGGTTTACCATCAACGAACTTATAATCTTCAATCAGATTGCCAATCCAGGTTTTTATTTTCTTTCTTATCTCTTTACTATTCTTGGTCGTCACCGTGATATATTTTTCGCTCAAGTTTGCCGAATGACCTGAATATGGTGGATTGCCCAGGACAACTAAAATCGGTGTCTCTTTTTTCACCATGCCGGCTAAATGAGATTCTTCGGAAAGTGAAGATAACCCAGGAATCGCAATTTGGGTCAATTCTTCCATTTCCAAAGAATTGGTAAGATAAAGATTGAATCTATCATTATCTTTAAGTTTATAACCGAGTTCTTCTAACAGAAAGGCTATCTTTAAATGACCTACTGCATAAGGTGCCATCATCAGTTCAAAGGCATAAAAGTTATTTAAGATATGTTCTTTAATAAAATTTTCTTTTCCGCCGTTACCGTATTTAGAGACAAATTCTTCTACCGCCAGTTTTGCTGCTTCCGCCAAAAAAGTAAGGGTCCCAGCGGCTGGGTCTAAAACCGTCACTGATTCACTAGCAAATCCATCACTTCTACTAAAATGCTTCTTTAAAATATGATGCAAAGAACGAACGATGTAAGATACAACTGGCTCGGGCGTATAATAGACACC
>JAOUPE010000420.1 GCA_029880025.1 Caldifarciminota bacterium | reverse complement strand
GACCTATTAAGCGACTTAGCGAGTCAGTCCCCTTGGTCACATATTATGCAAATAGATTTTGAGCAGAATTTAAGATGGACCTTGGATTTTCTTTAATTTTGCCCGCAAGGTCTTGCGGTCAATGCCTAGTATCTCAGAGGCTTTCGATATATTACCTTCGACACTTGCCAGGACATTTTGAATATACTCAGCCTCGACTTCGGCTAAGGTGCGATTCAATCCGGCTTTTCGGAGGGCAGAAAAACGTAAGAGCGACGGCAAGTCTGGAACCTCTATCATCTCTTCATCGGTCATAACTACCAATCGCTGAATCACATTCTCCAATTCTCGAACATTACCGGGCCAGTGGTAATTTTTCAATACCTGTAAAGCATTGTCCGAGAACTTGGGTGCCGGCTTACCCAAATCTTTGGCAAACTTGTTGGCAGAATATTGAATCAAAAGTAGAATGTCGTCATTACGGTCGCGCAACGGCGGAATGTCAATCGTAATCACATTGAGCCGATAATATAAGTCTTCACGAAAAACATCTTTTCTAATCAAACCGAGCAAATCTTTATTGGTCGAAGCCAGGATTCTGACATCGACATTACGCGGTCGACTTGAGCCAACCATACAGACCTCTTTGTCTTGAAGCACCCGCAGTAACTTTGCCTGCATTGCCAAACTGGTATCGCTGATTTCATCAAGAAAGATGGTTCCGCCATCCGCGGTTTGAAAGAATCCTGCCCGCGACTCGATCGCTCCGGTAAATGCTCCTTTGACATGCCCAAAGAGCTCACTTTCTAAAAGCTCCTCAGGAATTGCACCGCAGTTTACCGGCACGAATTGAGCCGAAGCCCTTGAACTACTATAATGAATCGCTCGCGCCACAAGTTCTTTACCGGTCCCGCTCTCGCCGGTGATAAGAACAGTAGCTGAGGTTGAGGCAGCTTTGGCAATCCTGCTAAAAACATTACGCATCTTTTCGGACTCGCCAATCAGACCATAAGACGCGGTCGGCATCTTTTCGAATCGGGCTTGCCCAGCCCGTCGGATGTGAAGTTTGTCCAAAGTCCGTTCCACCGCTGAGAATAGTTCTTCATCAGTAAAAGGTTTGGTCAGGTATTCTTCGGCACCGGTTTTAACTGCCTCAACCGCACTCTCGATTGAAGGATAGCCGGTAATCATCATTACTTCGGTATCCCGGTAGTTTTCTCTTATGTGTCTTATCAAATCGATGCCTGAGACTTCGGGCATCTTCAAGTCAGTTATCACCAAATCTACGGGCGCGCTTTCAATAATTTTTATCGCTTCCTGGGCATTGGAAGCGGTAAATACTTGATAACCCTTTGATGTTAAGTTTCTTCTAATCACTTCCAGAGTTTGAGGTGCATCATCGACAACCAAGATACTTTCTTTCTTATCCGTAATCGCCATATTATTTTAATAAACCGCAGAGATATCTGAGACAAAGAGTAAAAAAATTTTCTTATTATCTCTACTGTCTCTGCGGTTAAACATCTTAGTTTGTTTCTTCCACATCTGGTGCTCCGGTTAGAGGTAGTTTGACCTCGAAGCGCGAGCCCTGATTGACCACACTTTCAACGCTTATCGTTCCGCCGTGCGCGGTCACAATACCATGAACCACCGGTAATCCGAGTCCGGTTCCTTCGCCCACACCTTTGGTTGTAAAAAATGGAATGAATATCTGTTTTAGGATATCTTCACTCATTCCGATACCAGTATCTTCTACGATTAATGAGACATAACCATTACCGGTAATGGTCTGAATTGTTAATTTGCCACCTTTGGGAATGGCTTGAATCGCATTGACCACTAAATTTACCAGAACCTGGTACAATTGTGATGGGTCAGCCGTAATCTCGGGCAGGTCAGAAGAAAACGAACGCACGACTTTGATTCCTTCTTTTTCGCAGCGTGATTTTAAAAAGTAAAGTCCATCTTCGACCAATTGATTTAAATTAACCTGGACCTTCTTGGGCGGCATTTGTCGGGCAAAAAACATCAGTTTTTTTATCACTTCCCTGGCATGCAATGATGCCATTACTATATTATCGATATCTT
>JAOUPE010000419.1 GCA_029880025.1 Caldifarciminota bacterium | reverse complement strand
TCATTTGTCATTTTCTTTATCACTGCCCGGTACCGGATGCCGTTCGTAATACTTACCATCCCGTTTGCGATATACGGTATTAAACATTTAATTAAAGCCAAACGCCAGGAATTGTATCCGGGCATCGCGATATTTGTCGGTTCATTCATCATCTTCAATTTCAATTGGGCAAGATTGAGCGATACCAATCCAGCGCAAGACCATTTTGTGGCAGCACTCGGTCTACACCAGACCGGTAAAATCGAAAAAGCGGCGGAAGAATTAGAACAAGCCCTGGCGACTGATTCGGCAGTTAACATTTTATCATTGGAAGCAACGATTCGAATGGAATTAGGTCAATTCAATCGAGCCGAACAAGTTGCTCAGGCTGGGGTCAGGCTCTGGTCTGATGTGTCGGATGCTTATGGAATGGCAGGAAATGTCTATGCCGGTCTAAATCAATTCGAATCAGCTCAATATTATTTTGAACAGGCGCTAAAAATCGACCCTTATTCGGTTCAGGCGCTGAATAACTTAGGTAACCTGTCATTAAGTCGTAAAGAATTGAAACAAGCCCGCATTTATTATGAAAAGGCACTTGCCATCGACCCGAACTTCACATTAGCAGTGTTTCATTTGGGGTTGGTTAACTATTATGAAGGAGATAAAGACCAGGCACACAAATTATGGCGTAGGGTATTAAAACTCGACCCGACCAATTCCATGGCGCGACGCGCATTAAATGAATTACGATAGTTCTATCACAACTTAGCCATCATTGACAACAAGTAAAGTTTTGCCTATATTCTTGGTATTAGCAGGGAAAAAGGATTGTTATCGAATTTTTTTATCTCATCGATTCGATTAAATTAAAACATAAACTTTCATGATGGATGATAATATATTAAATCATTGTGTAAGTTTCTCATTTGAGGGGAGATAGCTATGAAGGTTTTACCATCAGTCGTCTTATTGGCTGGTATCGGTATTCTGGTGCCGACTATTTATTATTTCGTCTTTCGGAAAAGAGCCGGCTTAGATAAGATACCTGGTATAATTTGGACTATTACCGGTCTTGTTTCATTCATTCTGTTTCCGGCTTTCTTATTTCGAAAGCACTGGGAAGCAGCAATGGTCTTTGCCAAGAATACATTCTGGTTTGTGGCTGGAGTGGTCCAGATGGATAATAACTTTTGGGAGACCCTGGCAAAGCTTTTGGTAATACTCATATTTCTCGCTCTTACTCGTAAGACCAAACCCGAAATATTTCAGCGTAAAAGCGGCTCGACTATCTTTGGCTACTGGGTTGGACTTTGCTATGGAATTGGTGAGGCGATTACATTATCAATCATTGGATATTTTCCAATCCTTAATCGTGTATTCGGCATCGGACTTTTTATGTATTTTACCACCTGGTATGTGGTCTGGGAGCGAGCCTATGCAATACAGATTCACGCCATCATCGGTGCCCTGGTCGGAATCGGATTCTATCACTGGTTCGGTTTGCGCAAGCGATGGTGGCTGATATTCTTCTTCATTATCGGGATACTTTATCATGAACTGGTTGACGGCATGGTGCTTTTGATGATATATTATCCGAGACTTGATTTCTCAAGATTTTTTAGCTCGCATATGTTTTCGGTTTTCCTGCCGGTCTTGTTAGTCATTGGCTATCTGATGATTTTTGTCGCTTATCGGGTAAGTAGAAAAGCTAAAGTTAGCCAGACATTAGTAATAGAAAAAACATAGGAGGTAATTATGAAAAAAACTTTATTCGTAATCTTTAGCCTAATCTTGCTTGGGGTTTTCTGCGCCAAGCAAGAAGCGCCAGGTATTAGGTTATCCCCACCAAAATGGACCGATAACGAGGTCAATCAATATCAGGTCCTGGTTGGTGGTCAACCATCGGGTTCATATATCATGAGCATCAGATTAAGTCAGATTGGTGCTGATTCGACAATCGAGCTAAGCGCACTTACTTATATTAAGGTTGCTTCCGGTGAAACGCGTGATTCATCATGGATGGTATTACGCCGCGACAACTTAAGACCGATTAAATCGGTAAAAGTTTTGAATACCCATGGCGTAAC
>JAOUPE010000418.1 GCA_029880025.1 Caldifarciminota bacterium | reverse complement strand
TTCAATCCTGGTTGGCATTAAATATACTTGTCCGTCTAACAGACGATTTTCTAAAGAGTTAAGCAGCCAATTTTCCTCTTAGTTTTCAAAACCATTCGGTAATTAGCTTAACGACCCATTTGAAAGCCCAGTTCCTAAGCGGCTCTCTGGGTTGCCCGGTAGGTTGCCCAGATGGTTGCTCGGTAGGTTGCCTAGGAGTCGGTTAGGAAGTGGGGTATGGATTGGGTTATGAATTAATTTAGATTGCAGGTCAAGAGATGAGGTCTGATTCGGGTCAGGAAATTTTATATGAGATTATCAGCGAGTCTAAGTCGAGAATCAGTTTGGGAGTAACTTAAGAATTTAACTTGAAGGTTGTTTAGATAATTGCTTAAGAAGGCAATATATCGGACTGTCTATCCATCTTAGGGGAAAGGTGAATTTTAATAAAGAATCATCAATTCCCGTAGTATTATTTTTCGGTTGATGAGGAGACATTTGTTGAGAGACAATCTTTACGGGTGCGACCCGTCAAAATCTGCGTTTACGCAAGTCCGATAGCAGACTTTTTATTTTTGGTTGGGATTGAGTTTGAGCGATTGGACACCTTACTGGTGTGACCCATCGTGGATTACAATAAAAATCCGTAATCAACATTTTTTAAAGAACTATATTTTTTAGCGACGACTCGGAATTTTTTTAGACCTAACTCTTTACTTATTCTTCTTAATCGGTTGATATCAGTAGTATGAGGGGTAATTTTTACTTCATAAGCCGTGCTTTGATTTAAGATAAAATCAATCTCTAATCCACTCTTTCGCTGATAGTAATTAACCTCGCCCTTGATTCTTAAATTCTGAAAGACATTATTTTCAAATAATAGCCCATCATTCAATTTAGCAAAATGGTTCGCTAAACCCGAATCACAAAGATAAACCTTTGGCATCTTCCTAATCTCAACATCTTTGCTTTTACTGAACGGTCTAATCAATTTAATAAAGTAGGTCCCCTCTAAAAAAGCAAGATAATCATATAAGGTCGGGCGCGCAATCCCTAATTCTTGAGCCAATCTTTGAATGTCTAATTTTGAACCGATACGCTCCATTAAAATTATCATTAAATCTCGAATAATCTTATTTTTCTTGAAATCACCTAATCTCAAGACCTCGGCTTGAAAAAACGAAGAGAAAATATCGGACAAAGATTTTTTCTTCTCCGATACACTCTTTTTTAGGACAATTTCCGGAAATCCACCAAATTGAATGTATTCTTCATATAAAGTAGCGATTTTTTCAAAAATTGATGGCGTGACTAATCTTGAATTTTTCGGTAAAGTTAGCTTACTTTCCTTAAATAAAAGGAACTCAGGAAAAGTGAGCGGAAAGAGTTCAAAAAGATATTTTCTGCCGGCTAATGATTCAGTAAAGAGATTTTTTAAATAGAAACTGGCAGAGCCAGTTAAAAAACATTTTACTTTATAATGGTCTATCAAATATTTGATGACTGAGGGAAGATTTTTGGTCAACTGAATCTCATCTAAAAAGAGATAGGTTTGCGCACTAAAATTTAAGCCCAAAATTTCTAAATTAGATTTTATCCGCTCATAATCCAATTCTTCAAAATATTTTTGATTTAAGGGGTTTTCTAAATCTAAAAACAATTTATTGGCTGATTTGATACGGTTGTAGATGAACTGAAGCAGACTCGTTTTACCAGTCCTTCTCATTCCGGTAATAACAATGGCTTCTTTGGAATCAAGATAAGGCTCAATTCGTTTGAACAGCAGCCTTTCTTTAAGCATATTTATAGTTTACAAATAGTAATACCATTTGTCAACTGCTTTGTAAAGATGAAGACATTGAAAAGACAGAAGAAATTTAATCACAGAGAACACGGAGATAGCAGAGAGACAAAGAGGGAGACAATCCTTACGGGTGCGACCCGTTAAAATCTGCGTTTACGCAAGTCCGATAGCAGACTTTTTATTTTTGGTTGGTTTGGATTGAGTTTTAACGATTTTTCAAAAGATGTAATTGCTTTTTCCAATTCCTTTCTTTGCAAATACAAAGAGCCGAATGCCTCGTAAACCTCT
>JAOUPE010000057.1 GCA_029880025.1 Caldifarciminota bacterium | reverse complement strand
AAAAGAATATAAAACCACAGATAAACACAGATGAACACAGAGGGACAGTCTACCTAAGGAAGTTGGCGGTTCAAAACTTACAGGGATAATTTTTCTTTCTCAGTCGGGTTTGGAAACCTCTCCTACAGATGTAGGAGAGACTTCCGAGTCTGGACCTACTTGTTTTTTCTTGACAATCTAACAGATTCGATTAGATTGGTATCGATGAATACCCATCTTTGTAATAAAGCATTTCGGATGTAACCTAAAACAATCTGAAGAAAACAATAATGAGTTTTTCAACTCTTATCCGTAAATTTTTCACGAAACATTACTCACGGGTACGCTTCACGATTTCACTTCTCCTTGCTATCTGCTCTCTGCTCCCTATTTTATCATTCGCCCAAATGGAATGGACTTGTGCCACACCTTCAGCCGGATGGACGGTAAGAGAATTCCATTCAGCAGTTGCCTTTGATAATAAGATATGGTTATTGGGCGGGCATTCTGATACTAATTTTTATAATGATGTCTGGTATTCCACTAATGGTGTTAACTGGATTAATCCAACAACTTCCGCACCATGGTCAAAAAGATTTGGTCATTCAGCAGTTAACTTCGATAAAATCTGTATACTTGGGGGATATGATACCTCGGATAATTATCAAAACGATTTGTGGTATTCGGTTGAAGGTATTTACTGGATACAGGGGATAGACTCAGCACCATGGTTGCCAAGGATGGGGCATACATCGGTTGTCTTTGATAATAGTATATGGTTGCTCGGAGGATGCGGTTATTACAATCACTACTTTGTAAGATTTCGTGATGTCTGGTATTCGACAAATGGCACGGACTGGATTTCAGCAGCACCGACTGCCGAATGGACCGCAAGAAACGGTCATTCATCGGTCGTCTTTGATAATAAGCTATGGGTAATTGGTGGGTATGACGAGAGTAGTAAAAACGATGTCTGGTATTCAACCGATGGCTTGAACTGGTCTTGTGCCACCGATTCAGCCGAATGGCAGCCACGATATGGTCATACCTCGGTCGTATTTGATAATAAAATCTGGGTGATAGGAGGATTTGACCACACCAATTTATATGACGATGTCTGGTATTCAAGCAATGGCGTCAATTGGACTCAGGTAACTGATTCAGCTGGCTGGACAGCAAGGACCGGACATAGCTCGGTTGTGTTTGATAATAAAATTTGGCTACTCGGAGGTTCGGATGCATATGGGCAAAGGAACGATGTCTGGTATTCCAGAGGTCTTGGAATTCAAGAAGGCTCGATGCTGGACGCTTCACGCTCAATGCCAAAAATCTATCCCAATCCATTTAAAACGAGCACTGAAATAACTTATAACCTGTCAAAAGTTGCGACCGCAACAATAAGCATATATAACAGTGTGGGCAAAGAGGTTAAATTAATATTTAACGGTAAGCAAAATGCTGGTTCGCACAAGGCTCACTGGAACGGTCAAGACAATTCAGGCAGGATTCTTCCCGCCGGTATCTATTTCATTCGGTTAGAATCAGGGGGGCATAAAGAAATAAGGAAAATAATTAGGCTTCAATGAGGCTAAGCGAATCATCAGGTAATAAAATAATAAGTTCACCGGAATCAAGGGCTTAGAAAACCGAAGATAATTTTAATTGGTCAATCGTTCTATTCCGATGGTTTATGAAAAGGTTGCATGAATTACAATATTGACAATTCGGATATTTCGAATAAGCTTAGAATGTAATGTCTGCTGATATCGTTAAAGAAGTGAAGAATGTTGAGGAAAAAGCCCAGGCAATGGTTAAAGCAGCCGAAGAAAAAGGCAAAGAACAACTTTCCGCTGCCGAAGAAGAACGGACAAGACTACTCACCGAAGCGCAAAAAGCAGCCGATGAACGCTATCAAAAAGCGATTACCCAAGCACAAACTGAAGCGGAAAAAATTAAAGAGAAGGTTGAAAAGGAAACTGAACAAGAAGTTGCCAAATTAAAACAAATCCCAAAAGACCGAATCGAAAAGGCAGTAGATTTGGTTATCATCAAGATTAAGGAGCGATGGGTCAAGCCAGACTCGATAAAGTCCTAATCGCTGTCCATCGGGACGAACAAGAAAAATTCCTTTCCCGCCTCCAAGAACAAGGAATTCTTCATATCGTCACCACCGACCAAATGCCGCAAACCTTTCAACCAAGTGCTGATTTCAATTTAACCATTGAACAAATCTCAGATGCAATCAATTATCTGGAAAGGTTTATCGAAAAGAAAGGAATGCTCCAAGGCGTAATCGGAACCAAATCAACCGTCGTATACGATGAGCTTAATCAGGTTATCGAAAATTATAATTTAAATAAAACAATAAAGAAAGTCGAAGGATTAGAACAGGCGCTGAATGAGGTCGAAACAAAGGATAAAACAATCAGCTCCGAAATTCTGCTATTATCCCACTGGCTGTCTTTAGAATATGATTTTAGTGATATTTATGCGGCTAAAATGGTCGAAATGGTTTTGGGGGTGTTTCCGGATAAAGAAAATTTTACCAAAGCCCAAGAAGAAATTAGCCAGTCACCCATCCATATTCAGGTTGTTAACGAGCAGGATGATAAAATTTTCTGTCTGATTGCATTCCCATCAGTCCAAAGCGCCGATTGTAAAGCATTACTATTAAGTCACCATTTCGAAATTATCGACTTTTCCAATCGGAAAGGTAAACCCGGTTTTATCTATGAACATCTGATAAAACAAAAAAATGAACTTAATCAACAAAGGGAAAGGATAGCGGAACAGAGTATCAAGCTCGTTCCGGAATTGCCCAAATTAAAAATTCTTTACGACTTTTATCAAAACCAGCAACAGCGTAACGATGTCGGGAAGAATCTTTCCGGCACTACTTCGGCTTTATTTATTGAAGGTTGGGTAAAGCGGCTCGATTTCAAAAAATTAGAAAAAACGGTGATGAGTTTTGAATCCGCCGTTATCGAGAAAATTAAACCAAAACCGGATGAGATTCCACCCGTCGCATTAAGAAACCGTAAACTCCTACGTCCGTTTGAAGTAATCCTTGATATGTATGGGATGCCGGCGCACTTTGAAATTGATCCAACCCCGCTTTTGGCACCTTGGTTTGCCGTATTTTTTGCTTTATGTTTAACCGATGCCGGCTATGGTATCTTATTGGCGGTTATTTCCTTCCTGCTGATGAAGAAATTGGGTGCCGGGAAAAAATTATTGTCGCTTTTTATAATCTGCGGCATATTTACAATTTTTGCCGGTGCCGCAACTGGTGGTTGGTTTGGCGATATTGTCGATAAATTGGGAATAGGTTTTTTAACCCGGTTTCGAGATAGGGTGTTGGTCTTTAACCCGATAAAGAACCCGATGCCCTTCTTTTTGCTTTCTCTGGCATTGGGTTATTTCCAGATTATCTACGGAATCATTATTGAAATTTACGATTCGGTTCGTCAGGGTAATGTGTCTGGGGCGATTTTTGAACAGCTGCCCTGGTTCTTACTACTCATTTCAATAGTAGGATTTTTTTTCACCGGAAAATTTTTACCACTGGCTTATAAACCGTTTTTTGTTTTCATGATTTTACTGGCTTGTGCAACAATTGTCTCATTCACCCGCCGCAGCTGGCCAACGGCATGGCATCAAATCTTTCTCTTTTTAATTATTCTAAGCGGGTTGTTAACCTTAACCGCTGGATTAAAACTTTTGCCCGATGTTTTTGCTTGGGCAAAGTATCTGACAATCGGTGGCTTTTTAGCACTAATTTCAATCTCGATTTTTGATGTAGTCGAATCGAAAAAGCTAATCGCACCAAAGAATTTGAGATTCATTAAGACTCTGCTGTGGGGTCTTTATACTCTTTATGGTGCCAGTTCTTATGTCGGGTTGGTTCTCTCTTATATTCGATTAATGGCTTTGGGAATGGTTACTGCTGGTATTGCCATGGCAATAAATACCATCGCCTGGATTGTGATAAAAATTCCGGTGCTTGGCATTGTTTTGGCTCTAATCATTCTCATCTTTGGTCATATTTACAATCTGGCGGTAAATGTTCTGGGAGCATTTGTTCACAGCTTGCGTTTACATTATGTTGAATTTTTCCCAAGATTCTTTACCGGTGGCGGCGAAAAATTTTCTCCGTTCCAGTGGCAAAATAAATATATACAAGTGAAATAAAGTAAAAAGGAGGCAAAATGGTAGACCCATTAGGTTTGGCAATCGCAATTGCTGGATGCGCGATGGCTGTTTTTTTAGCTGGCATTGGCTCAGGCATAGGAATTAGCTTGGTTGCTTCAGTTGCTAATGGGGTATTGAGTGAAGATCCTAAAAAGTTTGGTCAGCTATTTATTCTCGTTGCTTTACCTGGCACTCAGGGTTTTTATGGATTCTTAGGCGCATTCTTAGGAATAATGAAACTTGGAATCCTGGGCACGCTTGCGCCAATAACCCTGGGACAGGGTATCCAGATGTTTGCTGCCTGTATGCCAGTGGCATTTGCTGGTTTAATCACCGGAATATGGCAAGGAAAAGTCTGCGCGGCTGGTGCCGAACTTGTGGCGAAAAGACCGACCGAAGCAATGAAAGGTGTTATTTATGGCGCAATGGTTGAGACCTATGCGGTATTAGGCTTATTGGCAACGCTATTCCTACAGATGGGTGTGAAATTAGAATGAGTCTGGTCAGACCTCCGGTTAGGTTAATTTTAATAGTGCCTAAAGATATTTATTTTTCTAATCGTATAAAGGTCTAACCGGATGAGTGTCGAGCGTATTACTAAGAAAATTATCGAGGATGTTGAAAAACAGGTTCAAAAAATTGCTAACGACTATGAACAAAAGATTGCCGATTTGAAGCAGAAAACAAAAGAAGAAGTTGAAAAAATTCGAATCGAAACCGAGAATCGAATAAAATACGAATCACAGTCAATTCGGGAAAGGGCTACTACTTTAGCTAATCTTGAGCAAAAGAAAAAGGTCTTAGCGGCAAAGTGGGAAGTTATTAATGAGGTGTTCGATTCGGCCGCCAAGAAATTTCTGACGCTTCCCGAATATACAGATATTGTTTCAAAATTGATTGAAGCAAATACCGGTGACGAAAATTCTGAGGTGATTCTTTCTCAATCCGATTTAAATCGAATTAAGGAACGCTTGCCAAAAGTTAAATTTACTGAACCGAAATCACTTATAGGAGGTGTAATCATACGGTCCGAGAAAATTGAAAAGAACTTTTCGCTTGATGCTGCGTTAAAAATCTTAAAGGATGAATTGATAATTGACCTGGCTAAAATATTGTTTGAGAGTAACTGAACCTTAAATTTTTTAGGGGTCAAGAAATAAAGCTTGGGGTCGTTTCAGGTTTCTGATTTTTTCTTTATATAATTTTTCATTGTATTCGACGGCAAAATCGTAGGCATTCTGACGTGAACCCAAATAAAAACGGTTAAAAAATATCGAAAAAATCAAAGCCGCGTCAAGGTAATTTTTCTGGTTGATTGAATAAACAAACCCAGCAATTGAAGCAGCATTAACCAGAAAAGAAGCAATACCGGTCCAATAATGACCACTGTAAATTTCACCGGAGCCGGGCACAATACTTGAAAGAAGCATTGCGATAAAAGGGTCTTTTCGGAGTAGCTGGTTAAGGCTTTGAGTCTCTTTAACCATTGCTGAATCCTGGGCAACCGAAAAATGATACTCGGCTTTTTTAAATTCGTTTTCCTCTAACTCAATCCAGCCTAAAATTCGATTTAATTGTTGGTTTTCGGTCGAATCATCAGTGAAAATAATAAGGTCTCGTATTTCGATTCGAGCCTGAGCAAATTGATAATTTCGGCTGAAGTTTTCAGCTAAGGCTAGCTGGGCTTTACGTGAATATGGATTTGAGTTTTCAATAATCTTACGTATTATATTTTCTCCTTTACCTGATTCGTTGGCTTTCAAATAAGATAAACCAAGTTTAAAGCGAATGTAATCTGAATTAGAATCCGATGGGAAATTATAGAGAAGACGTTCATATTCAGTTGCGGCATCAAAAAAATATCGGCTGGCATAGAGCGAATCGGCTAAATTGAGTAGTGAAAGTTTACTGATTATTAATAAAACAAATAGCATTATTTGCTAAGGAGGAACCGATAATCAGGCTTTAAATCGATTCGGTTAAGAATCGCATCAATCTTGGCTAAATACTTCCGTATCTGAAACTGATTATAGTCTCGGGCGGCGATATTTGCGCCATAAATATTACCCGCCCAAAACAGTCCGGTAAGAAAAGCGAAGATTGAAAACTTAATCCTGGATTGGTCTTTTTTCCAGTAGTAATAGCTAACCGTAGCGGTTGTGGCAATTGTTAGAAAAGAGTATAAGCCATCGCCGAGTCGACCCGAATAGATTTGACCAACCCCTGGTATTACGGTTGAGAACAAAGTACTCAGCCATCGATTACGATGGGATAGGTTTTTACCATTAAAATTAGCAAGACTACCTAATAACGAATCATTGGAAAAAGCATCAAAGAATAAAGCACCAGGAGCAAAGTTATGTTCCTTAAAATATGACCAACCCAATAAAATCTTGGTTTGGCGAGTCAAGCTTGAGTCATCAAACTGAGAGAGAATTTCCCGAGATTGTAAATATCTCCCGATTTTAAAGTAGATGCGAGCTTTTCCAAAGAGGCTGTAATTTATCAGGTTTGAATCATTGAAATTCGCGAAACTCGTTAAGGCATGCTCAAATTCGTTATCGGCAAGGTAAGATTCGCCCAGCATCAACTGGGCATAATTTCTTACCTGCTTATCGGTCGAAAGATAGTATAGTCGATTATATTCGGCAGCAGCGCGGGCAAAATTATAGGAATTAAATAAATAATCGGCAAAATTTTGAACCGAAGTTGGCTCAAACCATACTTCTTTCGTTTCATCGTTTTGAATAGGGGAGGGTGATTTGGTTTGATGTTGGGTAAATATATAATGATTTTCCGGCGGGTCAAAAATTCTGCCCGCTTTCAAGTCAAAATAATAAGAATTGAGATACTGTAATGCGCTGGGATTACATCGTAGTAAACGGTCCGAAGTCATGAGCAAACCTGGAAAAAAACCGTATTCATTTATGGCTTGTCGGGAAAATTGCGAACAGGTTGGTGAAAAATTACAAATCCGTTTTCCCTGAAGTGGTGATATTATATTTTTATAAAAAGTCAGTAGCCAACTTGTCATTACATCTAAAGCTGCATAACTATTATCCGCAATTAATATTTTAAATATGAATACGGTTAAAACGAAAATGCGTTTTAACATTAATCAGTAAAGAATATATTCAATTTGTTAAAGGAACCGTAAGACTGCCGTCAAGAAGAACTAAAACCTTGGCAGCTTTACCCTTTTTCGCCAGAGCTTTTTGGACAGCAAGATTAATATCCTGGAAAGGTGTCATAAAAACACTTTGGATAATTTTGTCATCAATATCCATAACTGTCCATACTTCTGAACTATTTAATAATTGGGAGAGCCTTACTACTTTTTGGTAGCCGATTTTAAATTCATTTTCGACTCGTTTCAGTGCTTGTCTTGGCGTAGAGCATGATGCCAGAAATTTTACAAAATTATCTTCTCCTACACCTTGAGAACATTTTGATACAGCTATGATTATACCCTTATCTTTCAACGCTAACTTAGCATTCTCCATCGCTTTTTGGGATTGATAAAAATTGATATCATAAGGATGTTGAACAACGGTAACGACGATATCCGTTTTTTCTTTTATTGGAACACAAAAAATCCTTTTGGCGTCCTCGATCGAATCATAAAATGATTTGAAGATATCGCCGAATTTGATAGAAAGAATTTTATGGTTTGCATCAAGTGCGAGCTGAATTGAAAATACTTGCTTTGGAATCATTTTGGTAATTTCGGTCATATCCTCATGAACCGGGTTTCCCTCAAGATTCAGAGTCATTGACTTTGGATTTATAACTAACTTGTGATTATGAGTTATGGTTTCTAATCCGGCAATGCCCGGCATAAATGATTTTCTGCCGCCGGTAAATCCAGCAAAATAATGTGGCTCAACTGAATTGATTGTTATAATTTTATCTGCCCAGAGAATCGCTTTATTTAACCAAACCGAAGTGCCAAATCTTGTTTTGCCTAAGAAAAACAATGACGTATTATCACTTGCATCGTGAACAATAATTTTAGCTTTATGAGTTTCATAAAAATCTCCGAAAATTTGTCTAAACTCTCTTTCGTTAGGTGCACGATGCGAGCCACAGGCAACAATATACTTTACATCATGTTCCTTTAGTAATCCTTCAATCAATTTTAGAATTTCAGAATTGGGTGTTGGTCGAGTATAATCATTAACAATAACTAAAACTGTCCTTGCCTTATTTAAAAATTCTTTTAACCCTTTGATGAGATTATTCTTTTGAAGATCAATGTCTTTAGAGGTAAAT
>JAOUPE010000417.1 GCA_029880025.1 Caldifarciminota bacterium | reverse complement strand
AATAGGTTCGTGAAATTTGCTATCATTCGAATAATTCGTTTTTGATATTATCCAATAAGCCCCAAAAGTCAAGGAAAACTTACCGAAACCATCATAAATAGAGAAATAATAAACAGCCAAAAAGAAAGAATCTTAACCAGGAGATTAGCACGAGATAAGGAATGAAAAATAATCACCGAGGAAACAGAATTAATTTAACCACGGATGCAAACGGATAAACACACGTTAAAAATTGTGGAAACAAAATGTCTAACAACTAAAAACTAACTACCAACAACTAATTTCATCGCTGTAATCTAAGGTCTTCAAAATCAAGTATTGGCAAGTTTCTGAAAATTTGATACACCTTATTCGAGATGAATTTCGAATATGCTAATGATAATCCCAATAAAATAAAGAAATGAAGGGATACTCTTCGCTCTTCCCAAAGAAGATGAAACCACAAGATTTCACCGACGCTGTTCCGAATGAAACGAGGAATCTCATAGAGATGGCTCGGCTTCGCTTCGCAAATGACATTTCTCGTGATAATTTTGTGTCAATCTCGTGGTTATAATTTGTTTAAAATACGAAGCTTAAAACTTTTCAAAAATTATTAATTCTGGTCTGTATCATTCTCGCATTGGTAGTTATAATAATCGGGTTTTAGGTTGATTTTAAAGGTTACCTCGGAAACATCTTGGCTGAGATTGCCGGCATAATTATTAGCGTCCTTGTTGCGTTGTTATTAGTTGACCGTTATACCCAGTATCATAGAGAAAAGCGCTGGGAAAAAGTGCGCAAGTTGACCCATCGAGCATTAGTTTCTCATCTGTCCGATTTAATCACTGAGTTGTTTATTTACTTTACTTTAGAAAATCATACTCCGATGCGAACGGTAATTGAAGGCAGAAGTCGTCCTACCAATGATACAATAAAAGCAATAAATGATTTAATCATTCAACTGCAAAATATTACTCCTAATACAGATGTTGAAAAATCAACTTCCGATGTTGCGGTTGAGTACTACAATGCGGTACGATGGGAAATCAATCAGATAAGGTAAGACTTGATCCCGCGGGTCATTCAAAGTTCAGATGACCAGGATTTGATTTATGCGCGATTGAATTTGACGACACAATTCAAGAATTACACAATGCGATTATCTTTCACAAACGTTTAGTTAGCCAAAATATCCTTCCTAACATAATAACGATGCTCGAAAAAGCGAAATCCATCTATGAGGTATTAGTAAAAAAGGGCAAATAGCAGTAATTTCTAATGGGATAGACGAGATCGCTTACGAGTTATGCAATATCGGAACTAAGCGATGAATTTCACTGTGAACCCCGCCTTTGCGTGCAAGAGCGGGCTGAAGCAAAATAGTGGATTTCACTGATTTGGTTCGGTGAAGAAGTAAAAAAATTTGGAAGAACTAAATTTCTATTGTCGGGCTTACTCTTCCCGCAACGAACGGGCTTTTTCCCAGCCAGGACCAGTCAGTTGATATGTTTTACCACCCGCCTGACTAACAAGACCACGGTTCATGAGAGATTTAAATGCTTCATAATATTTAGCCACGGCAACCGGGTCTTTGGTATCATAAAGGTCTTCTTTATATTTTACAATTATTCCGGGCCCAGGTATTTTATCAGTTTTTGAAATGTCGAAAAATGCACCGCCTCCAGCCGCAGCGGTCATAAGCAATTCCGTTTCTTCTTTAGTCAATTCTTCTGTATCTGCCATAATAGAATAGTAGCCTGCGAATTTAATTTGTCAAAGGTTATTTTGGCAACGAAATAAACGATAAATTTCACGGTAAAGATTATGGATGTTCGACAATAATTATAAGTTACGGTTTAGAAATAATCGCCTGTTTAATGCTTACTTGTCAGATGTCAAGCTTCGACCCCATTCTTAATCCTCTCGCTTGATGGGAAAGAGTTGGGGTGATGGGTAATCGCAGAAGACCCAGAATGAATTTAACCACGGATGCACACGGATAAACGTAAAATAGAACTTGCGGGAATAAACTGTCTAACAACTAAAAACTAACAACTAACAACTAATTTCATCGCTGTAATCGGTTCTTTTATCGTCGTAATA
>JAOUPE010000056.1 GCA_029880025.1 Caldifarciminota bacterium | reverse complement strand
CCAAGCCGGAAACGGAGTCTTACTCAAATCCGGTCTCTGGGTAGAAGTGTAAATATGCTTTGGATTACCTTGTGCCAAATCGGCGAGGAATTGGGGTAAAGTTATTTCTCCCTCATTAAGTACTAGATAATCAATGTCATCGAAGTTTTCTGGCTCGGAAGTGAAGAGTGGTCCTCCGGCAACTATCTTTTTCCCTGCCTTTTGGCAGCGCTCGATTAGTTGTCGGACTCCCTGACGCTGGATTACCATTGCACTGACAAAAACATAATCTGCCCATGCCAAATCCGAGTCTTTCAGTTGAGTTACATTCATATCAATCAATCTCTTTTCCCATTCTTTGGGAAGCATTGAGGCTACGGTCAACAACCCTAAAGGCGGCATAACTGCTTTTTTAGAAATGAATCTAAGTGCACGCCGAAAACCCCAGAATGTTTCAGGACAGACCGGATAAACAAGAAGTATTTTCAAGTCCTTAATTATAAATTAATTAGAATAGAAAGTCAATCGTAACTTATGTATTAAATTCCGAATGACTAATTTCTTTATGACGAATCAATGACTAATTACCAAATCATTAAGGATAAGTTTGATATTTGAAATTATTTGTCAGTTAGATTTAGATATTTGACATTTTGTGATGTTCGGCTATGATGAATTGTGCTTCGAGCCAAATCACAATCGGATGAATTCTTTATGTCTCAAGCATTAGCATTAGCCGAAAAAGGGCGCGGCTTTGTCTCACCCAATCCTTTGGTCGGTGCGGTAGTTGTTAAGAATGGTAAAATTATCGGCAAAGGCTATCACAAACAATTTGGTAAAGCCCATGCCGAAGTGAACGCTTTGGCTGATGCCAAAGGTAAAACTAAAGGCGCTGCGCTTTATGTCACACTCGAACCTTGCACCTTTTATGGAAAAACACCGGCATGCGTTAACGCCGTGCTAAACTCAGGAGTTACAAAGGTAGTAGTTGCGACTAAAGACCCGCATTCTAAAGTTTTAGGTAAAGGCATCGAAATTTTGAGAAAAGCCGGAATCAAGACCAAGGTTGGGGTATTGGCAAAACAAGCAAGAAAACAGAATGAGAGTTATTTCAAGTTTGTCAAGAAGCGATTGCCTTTTGTCATTTTAAAAATTGCCTCAACCCTGGATGGTAAGATTGCGCTGTTGAATGGAGAATCAAAATGGATTGGTTCTAAAATCAGTCGTGATTTTAGTCAAAAATTACGTCTTGGTTCCGATGCAATTTTAGTTGGAATTAACACAGTTCGGAAGGACGACCCGCGGCTTACCTGTCGAATCGAGCCGAAAAAGAAATTGGCAAAAGTCGTTCTCGATTCCAATCTGAAAACACCACTGAAGGCAAAGGTAATTAGGGAAGATAATACAATCATCTTCTGCTCAGCTAATGGTGACCAAAAAATTAAACAATTAACCAGAAAAGGAGTCAGGGTAATCCGAATCAAAAATGGCAAAAAGGGGTTATTGCCCTGGAATAAAATCCTTAAAGAGTTATATAAAATCGGAATCGGAACGGTTTTGATTGAGGGTGGTGCTACGGTTGCATCTACGGCGTTAAAAGCTGGAATCGTTGATAAATTTTTCTTGTTTCTCGCGCCAAAACTTATCGGTAGAGGCTTATCATTTACTGAAGGGATTCGTTTAAAGAGCTTAAACCAGGCGATTAAACTAAAAGAATACCGGTTATACCAAATCGGTCCTGATATTTTAATAGAAGGTTATCTAAAATAATGTTTACTGGATTGATTGAAACCGTCGGCAGGATTGAAAATATTAAAGCTAAAGCCGGTAACAGGATTTTCGTAATCAGTTGTGGCTTTGCTTCGGAATTGAAAATTGGCGAGAGTGTTGCCGTTGATGGTTGTTGCCTTACGGTTACGGCAAAAACCGAGAAAAGTTTTGAAACCGAGGCAACCGCTGAGACATTGAAAACAACAACCTTGCAATATGAAAAATCAGGAGATTTTGTAAATCTTGAACGGGCGCTTCTACCGCAGGACCGTTTCGGTGGTCATTTTGTTTCAGGTCATATTGATGAGAAGGCTCGGATTAAAGCAATTAAACCGATAAGCGGCGCCAAATTATTCCAAATCGAAGTCTCCAAGAAGAACCGTGATTATTTAGTGGAAAAGGGTTCGATTGCGGTCGATGGTATCAGTTTAACGATTCACTCAGTAAAACACAATTTATTTACGGTTAATATCATTCCCCACACTTATGAAAACACAACCTGGAAATATAAGAGACCGGGTGATTATGTAAATGTTGAATACGACATGTTGGGGAAATTTGTCCGAGTCTACCTGGCGAATAAATATGAATAACAAACGCCAAATAAATTCAAAACCGGTAGCCGTAACCTTTAGGTTGCGCTCCTTTTATTTTTCTCAGGCTAAAGCCGGCGGCTGCTATTCGAGCCGATGAAAGTCCAGGAAATTCAATGCCGGAGCGCTCTGAATTTATCTAAAATTCCCGGCATGGATTATTGTCTTAACCCGTATGTCGGTTGTAGTCACGGCTGTATTTACTGCTATGCAACATTTATGAAACGGTTTCGCAACCATCAAGAAGAATGGGGTAGTTTTGTTGACGCAAAAGTAAATTTTGCCGATGTGCTGCGAAAAGAGGTTAGAAAGAAAAGAATCGGGATGGTGGCAATTGGAACGGTTCAGGATGGTTATCAACCAGTTGAAGCAAAATATCAAATAACCAGCCAATCAATAGGAATTCTTGTAGAAAATAATTTCCCTTTTGAGATTCTTACTAAATCGAGCTTAATTGTTCGAGACCTTGATTTATTTAAAAGATATGAGAAAGCATCCGTAGAATTAACGTTAACCACACTGGATGAAAATGTGCGTAAACTTTTTGAACCCAAGGCGTCATCGGTTCAAGCCCGGTTGCAAACATTAGAGAAGCTGCTGGCTAATGATATTGAGACAACTGTCTTTTTTGGTCCGGTTATCCCTTATTTTTCCGATTCACCGGAACAACTGAGGAGATTTTTTGCCCAAATGCAAAAAATTGGGGTCAGCAGAATACTGGTGGATAAACTAAATTATCTTGAATCAAAAATCGGTAAAATCATAAGAAAAATCAGCAACAATTATGCGCCAGCAATTCCTTATTATCGCAATATTCTTAGAGACCAAATTGGTTATAAAATTTCTTTGCGCCGCAGGGTAAAAGAAGTCGCTTCGGATTTTAAAATAGCAGTGGAGGTTCTATTTTAGGTTTATTGCTCACGATATTTATTATTACTAATATCGATAACGACATCTATCATAAAATTCATAATGATTGGAAAAATCCTGCTCTGGATGTGATAATGGATGGAACCGAGAAGGTTACCGGCTTTGCGCCTTATGCGATTGCTAACCTGGGAGTAATTTATTTTGGCAAAGAAAAAGAGGTTAAAACCACTAAATTGGCTCTGACCGCTTGGGGACTGAGTAGTTTAACGACCATCGGCATAAGATTCGCTGTCAACCGACCCCGACCCGAAGATTCTGTTACATCAAGGTGGAATTCATCTTTCCCTTCCTGGCATACTACCAGTTATTTCAGCATGGCAACGGTTTATGCTAATAAGTATCCAAAACTCGCTATTCCGCTCTATTCATTTGGGGCACTGGTTGGATTATCCAGGATATATCAGGGCTATCATTATCCATCCGATGTCTTAGTCGGCGCGGTCTTAGGTTGGGCAAGCGGTAAACTGACTTTAAAATTGGAAAAATTGCTGAATCGATTCTTTCATTTCTAAAAATAGTGAAGAAGGTAAAAGAACCGATAATCCAATTTGATGGAAAGAAATTTCAACGAGTCTGGGTAAAGACCCATATTATTACTGACCAGGATAATATCACAGAGGTGACAGATAATTACACCAAACAACTATTAAAAAATGGCGATATTGTAACGATTGCCGAAAGTGTGGTTGCCATTGCCCAGGGTCGAGCCATCCCAATCTCTCAGATTAAACCAAGAATTTTAGCAAAAATCCTTTGGCGCTTTGTGCGAAAAGTCCCTTACGGCATTGGGCTGCGCAGTCCTTGGAGTATGGAATGTGCAATTAGAGAAGTTGGCGCGGCTCGAATCATCATCGCAGCATTTATCAGTGCCATCGGAAAGTTATTAGGAAGGCGGGGTGATTTTTACAAGATTGCCGGCAAGCAGGCAGCAATGATTGATGCCGCGCATACCGCAGGCGTGAAACAATTTTACGAATGTGTCATCATGGGACCAAAAGACCCAGAATTAGTAGCGCAAATAATTAGCGATAAAATTCAGCATCCGGTTGCAATCGTTGATGCCAACGATATTTCAGGCTGTTGGTTGATTGGTGCATCAAAAGGGTTAGATACAAGATTAGTTGAAGAAGTGATGGATGATAACCCGGCTGGTCAAGATGACAGCTTGACACCAATCATTATTATCCGGAAAATAGAATAGATGGAGAATGCACTTTACTCAGTCTCGTTTCCGGCTGATGGTAATGTAGGTTATGCGGTGGGCGAAAATGGAGTTATTATAAAGAGTATTGACCAGGGTGCAACCTGGGAACCTTTAAATTCACCGACCCAGAACCATCTATACGGAGTCGATTTTCCCTGCGACCCGCAAAACGGTTTTGCGGTTGGCGCGAAAGGGACAATTCTTAAAACAGTTGATGGCGGAAAAGAATGGAAAATAGTTCCTTCCAATACCGACCTTGATTTATTTGCCCTTCACTTTCCACAAACTGAACTTATTGGTTTTGTGGTTGGCGATGACGGTTTAATTCTTGAAACCGATGACAAAGGTGAAACCTGGACCGCTTTACGCCAGGGTTCTGGAAGAAAGCTTTATTCTATAATCTTCCCCTCGGATACTTTAACCGGGTATGCGGTGGGTGAACGGAGTGCCATCTATAAGACAACCAACGGTGGTGCGCACTGGTTCCTGCAAACCGACAATATCAATTCTGAATATCGGCTTGACCTGCGTTCGGTAAGTTTTCCTTCGGATGATTTGATTGGTTATGCGGCAGGTGACCGCCAAACAATTTATAAAACAATCGATGGCGGGGAAACCTGGAAACTATTAACCGAGGCTTTTATGGCTCATTCGCTTTATGCGGTCCGGTTTCCCACCAATGAATTTGTTGGATTCGCGGTAGGGAAATATGGCAGAATTATAAAAACTTTTGACGGGGGGCAAAATTTTTTGACACAAATTTCCGAAATTGATGCTGATTTATATTCATTATATTGTCACCCAGAATGTGAGTCGGCGGTGGTCGTAGGTTCTAAGGGAACTATTCTGCGTACCATTAATGGTGGTAGCACCTGGATTAATGTGAAACTCAGTTTCTAAATTAATGTTAGTTTTTAGTTATTAGTTTTTAGTTGTTAGAACATAATGACTATTAGTTCACTTAAGTATTTCGCTCTTTGACGCTTCGGTTGCGGCTATTTTCAGGCTGTCGGCTAAAGCCAACACTTTGTCTAATTTTCTGATGAATTCAGAAATTTTTTCCCTTGTCCTTTCCGAATTTTTTTTGGGCAGATAGGTTTCATAATTTCCTAATAGCCATTCGCGCAGTGATTTGATATTCTGCAAACTGGTTGTATCACCTTTGCTTAAAGCGATAAGCCATTTTTTGGTTTCAGCCAGTACTATAGTAAGGTCGGTTGCCTGAGCTTTCCCCTTAATGTCAATTGCCGCCTTTGCCTCTGAAGTTCGAATCGGGCAGGTTCGACTAACATCAATTTCACCTTCTCCCTCACGGTCAAGTCGAACCGTAATCGTCTTTTCAAAAGTGGTGGGATTTAGAGAATCCCAGACGCTCTCTTTTAATAATGATACCTTATCATATTTGAATTCGGTAGCATCAATTACCAGCAAGCAGGGCAGGTGGATATGGTCAACCGTAATCTTAAAATCGATATTATCACCAACCTTTCCTTGGGCTGATTTGGGTGATAGGCTGATAGTGCAAGCATAATAGAAACTAACTAAGACAATAAAAAAAGTGATATATCTTTTCATTATTCCTCCATATCTAAACCGAAATTATATTTCGTCTTTTACAGTATGTCAATCGAGGGAAAAATTGGACTGGGCTAAAGATTTAAATGTCTCAACCGTCGTTTGAATCGCTTTGGCTAAAATATTTTCTTTTAATCCTTTCTGCACACCTTTCCGAATAATTTTGGCTAATGTTTCATCCAATCGCTTTTGGTCTTTGCCGTAGTATTTTATCAATGCTGAAAAACCGGCACGAGCACAATCTTTATAATAGATAAAAGCCAGCGGTCCTGGTGCATAATCGCATAGAACCTTATGCACTGCTTCTTCAATCTTCTCAATTGCGATTCGGTGACGAGCCAATTTCAGTGTCATCGCATCTTGTTTTTCTTGTGATGTTGGCTTAATCGCCAATATCCTTTTAATTTCGGTCTTCAGGAGTTTTTGAACAATTCTTCTTATTGGCAAAAGAATTTTTGGCTTCAGACCTTTTCTTACCCATTTGCGATTCAAGTCCTCAATCTCGTTTAACGCCTTCAGAAGTTCTTGAGAATATGTAAGATAATCTGAAGTTAAGTCATTTGGCAACTTTTCCTGATTTAATTGTGACAAGACCTTTTTCTCAATCTTCTCTTTCAGTCGGTAAAGGTCAATCGTTTCTTCTTTTTTCGGATATTTAATACTTGCCTGGTATCTGGCTAAATCGTATTCAATCTTTTTTTTATCTTCGGGTATTTTTAATTGTGCAACAATCTTTTTATGTCGATTCTGAAAGTCCTTTGTTGCCAAATCAGCAAAAAACTTGTCCCAAGGTACTCCACAAGCGTTTAAGTAAAGAAGAATCGTTATCATCGGCGGATTCTTTACCATACCTTTTTCCAGATGCGAGATATAAGCCTTGCCGGAATGAGCCGATAGACCGATGCTTCTTGCCACTTCAGCCTGAGTTAGATTAGCTCGATTCCTTGTTGCTCTTAAAATTTCAGCCATCTCTTTGTTTAGAACTAATAAATCCTTCACCATATTCGCCCGAAAAAGTATACTATTAGACTACTTTTAATCAAGTTAAAAATTCTTCCATATATTTGATTTTTGAGATCTTATATTTAATATTCCTATGGTAGGGGGTATTGCCTAGGGGGTAGCCTACGGAGTAGCCCCCTCAGTAGCTTAGGAGGAAGCCTACAGAGTAGCCTCTTCACTGGCTTAGGGAGTGGCCTTGGGAGTTGCTTAGGGCGTTGCCTCACAGGTTACTTAGGGGGTCATCTGGGGAGCGACTTAAGGAGCCATCTACGGGGTCTTCTCGGGAGCGGCTCAGGGGGCAATCTCAGGAGCTGCCCCATGAGCCGCTTCCTTCGCCGCATTGATTCCTAGCTTTCAACTAGTGACTTAGGACTTATTGTTACTTTGAAGGAAATTGGGTCAGAGGTCGCCTTTTAATTGCTTTATATATGGCTTTGGGTTACCTGTTTGGGCACTCGATAATTTCAAAATATGGTTGGTGACTCTGAAATATTTCGAACTTTTCTTTCCAGTGTCCTTTGTGGTTTTCCGCCTCAGGCAGATTTTCTTAATATCTGTGTTCATCTGTGTTTATCTGTGGTTTAATTTGCTTGCTTCGCATCGAGGCTTTGTGTTCCATCGGTGTTTACTTATTGATTCAGGTCCGTTTCTTATGAACCGATAAGTATTTTCTTAAAAAATAATCAACAAACCTTTCTTCGTCTCTTTGCAATGTTTTATAATAAGAACTCCTGGTTTTGAATTCGACGATTAACATCGGATAACCCCTATGCCAGAGAAGATGATTCATTATCAATCTGCCGATTCTGCCATTACCATCACCAAAAGGATGAATCTTCTCAAACTTATAATGGGCACGGGCAGCGAGCTCAACCGAATTGATTTTGGTTCCATTTATAAACTTGATAAGCCGGGTCAAGAGTTTTTTTACATCTCGCCAGTCGGGCGCCAGGTAATTCCCAACTCGGACAAAATAATTGCGGAATTTTCCAGCAATATCCGGTTTTGTTTCGCCAAAAATTTCCTTGTGCCAGCTTAATAAATGTTTATGAGATATTCTTTCTTTATTATCTAACATCGCTAAAAACACTCGGTAGTGAGCCTCAGTCTCTTTAATATCTTTTAGCGGCTTATTTGGCGAAATTTTATCTTGGATAATTCCTCTGGTTTCTTCCAGAGTGATAGTCGAACCTTCGATTGCATTGGTATTATAGGTAAAAGCGATAGCGATTTCTTCTCTTTCTTTGTCTTTTATCGTCGCCGGATATTTTCTCCATTCTTTTTGAAAGTCTTTCTTGATTTTTTCTAATTTTATGTATTGGTTCTTTTGTATTTCGCTTCGGAATTTATGTATGATGGATTCAATATCTTTAGGAATTGCCTTCCCAGATATTTTTCTT
>JAOUPE010000416.1 GCA_029880025.1 Caldifarciminota bacterium | reverse complement strand
GGATTATTCCCTTTTAAAAGATGGCGAGAAAGTCTTAATTGGAGTATCCGGTGGGGCTGATAGTATTGCTTTGCTTCATCTTTTTGACCAATATAATCGCCGGCGAAAAAAGAATTGGCAATTACTTGCGGTCCATATCAATCCCAATTTTCCCAACTGGAAAACAAAACCATTAGAAAGGCTATTCAAAAAATCAGGTCTCCCCTATCAGATTGAAGATATTGATGTAAGCAAACAGCTTGCCGGGAAAAAATTCAAACCCTGTTTTGTCTGTTCTCGGGAGCGACGAAAAAGACTTTTTGAAATTGCCCGCCAGCAGGGAATAAAAAAAATTGCCTTGGCGCATCATATGGAAGATGTGGTCGAAACCTATTTGCTTAATCTTTTCTATACCTCGAAATCGTCAACCTTGGTCCCAAAGCAAGATTTCTTTCAAGGTAAACTCTATATTATTCGACCACTTTATTTCTTTGATAAGGATTTAATCCGAAGATATTTATTAGCTAATGGATTAAGACCGGTTAAAAACCATTGTCCTTATGAAAAATCCAGTGAGCGTGAAAGAATCCGTCGGATATTAAAAAGATTCTATGCTTTAGACGAGCGAGTCAGAACCAATATCTTCTGGGGCATCAAGAATATCAAAACCCAATACCTGCCTTAACTTCGGATTAGACTAACAGTTTAGTTTCTCCAGGAAATTTTAAACCACAGATGCACACAGATTAACACTGAAATCCGGCTAAACGGATAACCGCAGAGATAGCAGAGATTTTATAGTTTTGGAAATTGGGATTTGGCACTTGAAATTTGGTATTTTTAAGTCAGTAGGATTATGTCTATTAGGCATAATAAAATCAAAGCAATTTTTCTTATATCTATTTTATATTTAATATCTTATATTTAATTTTGCTATGGGAGGGGGTACCGCCTAGGGGGTGGCCTCCTAAGTGGCTTCGGGAGTAGCCTCGGAAGCAGACTCGGGAACCGACTCCGGAGCAGACTCGGAATCAGACTCAGGAACCGACTCAGGGGTAGACTCGGAGACAGACTCAGGAATTGACTCCGGAGCAGACCCGGAAGCAGACTCGGGAGCAGACACGGGGGTAGACCCCTAAGCAACCTGGGGGATTGGTTCGGGGGCTGGTTAGGAGGCACTCTTCTGGCTGTTTTTTTCGAAGATTTTAGTGAAATTTCCCATCAGCCGGATTTTTCAGCCCGGCACCTTCCGCCTCTCTTTTCATTCTTCACTAGCCACTATACACTATCCCCTAGTCACTGCCTTTTAATGCACTATCCACTTGGCACTGTATTTTCGGGGGCTGCCTCCTAATCTAAGATTGCTCCAAAATGTCCCTTATTTTTTCTGTCCGCCAGTCGAATCGACCCTTCGCCCGAATCGGGCTCGGGATGCGGATTATGGATTGTGTTCCCAGAATTTTTGCTTCTGAAATGAATCCGAATGGATTTCCTAAGCTTCAAAAATGTAGTAAGTGTCCCTAGATTTTTCCCATCAAGGGAGAGGGGTATGGTTCTGAGATTGTTAATATCACTAAGTTTTTCGGTAAGAATATTGACTTTGGGTTGAATTTGAAGTATTATAGATTTCCATCATTTTTCAGATTTTAAAACAGGAGAAAATAAATGAATAAGGATTGGAAAAGTAGAATTGCTAAACCAGAACAAGCACTTAAAGCAATAAAATCCGGGCACCGAATCTTTATCGGGTCGGCTTGCGCCACTCCGCAAAGTCTGGTTAAAGCCTTAACCGAAGCACCGGTCGAAGATATCGAAATCGCCCACATCTTAACTTTAGGCGTTGCCCCTTATGCTCAGGAGGAGTTAGCCAAGAAATTTCGAGCCAACGCTTTTTTCATCAGCGGTAATGTGCGAAAAGCGGTCTGGGAAGGTAGAGCTGACTATACTCCAATCTTCCTTTCGGAAATTCCCGGACTTTTCCGAACCGGTCGTCTGCCAATCGATATTGCTCTGGTCCAGGTTTCATTACCAGATAACCATGGTTATTGCAGTTTTGGTATATCGGTTGATATAACCAAACCGGCTTGTGAATCGGCAAAAATCGTTATCGCTGAAATAAAT
>JAOUPE010000415.1 GCA_029880025.1 Caldifarciminota bacterium | reverse complement strand
GGCTGCCACCAGAACAACCGTGTGAAGAAGAAAACCCAAAGCAGGAGCCGGAAACAGAAAAAGGAAAATAATTATTAGTTCAAATCTTCGCTCTAAGACCACCTTTTTAATTTTCTTTTTAATTGGCTTTAACTTTCTTAATGCTCAACTCAGCGAATTAAATATATCCGGTTCGAATCGTTCCGAACTCTGGGCATTCAAAAAGGATTTTGCGGTAAACTGGGAAGATAAGATAAATATCCTTTTGGAATATCGAAATTTTTCCGGTAAACTTGGCATGTTCTGGTTCGAACCTTCAAAACCCTGGGATGATAAAAGAAAGCCTCTGCGCTATTTTGATTATAGCTTAGCTTATAGTCCTGAACGCTTTGAAATATTATTTGGCAATTTCTACGAAGCCTTTGGTCGTGGGTTAGTCCTTCGCACTTATCTTGATGAAGATTTTCGTCATGACAAGAGTCTTAACGGGGTTCGATTTATTGGACATCTACCTTATAATACTGATTTGATATTATTGGGGGCTAAATTAAGGGATGTCTTTTTTCAAGAAAATACCTATAAGATTATGAATATTCAGGATTCGAGCGACCAGCTTTATGGTGCTGATATTTCATCCCAACCATTTACCTTCATTGGAGTGGGCGGACGTTACCTAAGGGCAAATCGTGCTTCAGACCCTACGCCAAAAGCTTTTAATGAATTATTCGGGGCAAATCTCAAGGCAACAATTGGACCAATTGATTTATATGCCGAAGGGGCAAAACGACTCGGCACCAAACCGGGTATTGGCGGACGTGACGAAGGTAAAGGCTATTACCTTTCTGGTTCCGGTGCATTCACTGGTTTTGGTTTAGTTGCCGAATATCTGGATTACAACGGAATCGGATTTCCAGTAGGGGTTTATCACTATAATGACCCTCCTACTCCAATCCGTTCCGGGGTGGCAATTAATCGTGGGGTGGACGAAATTGGTTTTGGTATCGGTGCCAATGCCAGTCCCTGGACACCTATTTTTTTAGAAGGAAGCTATGCTCAATTAAAAACCCATGATAAAACCGGTGCGGTCCAGGAGATAATCGGAAAAGGGAAATACGAAACATACGAATTACCAATAATTTTCCAGTTAGGCTTTGAATCGCTGCATCAAAAGGAGATTGAGGAAGGAACTGCGGAACGGAATACCGAGAAACCAAATCTGGATTTCACCTATACTTTGGGCGACAATTTGTTTGAGATTGAATTTGAATTTGCCTGGGTTTATGAGCTTCCCCAAGATACACCTACGGCGTTCCGCTATCATGAAACGGGTTTTACCTTAACCTATGGTTATGGTGAGGGACTGATTTTAGCTTTTGGCTGGCAATTCGTTGACCAGGATTCCCTGAAACGATACGATTATGCCAAAAGCTGGCCAATTATGGAGATTGCCTGGTCGATTAACCAGAACAATATTTTGCGTTTAAGAATTGGTAAAGAAAAGGGTGGTTATACCTGTTCGGGCGGAGTCTGCCGATACGAAGCACCATTTACCGGTATCAAAGCCAGTCTAATCAGTAAATTTTAGAATATGAGAAGAATTATTTTTGTTATAATTGCAATAGTGGCGATTGCAGGTTTACTTTATGGCATCAAACTTGCCGACCCAGAATTAATTCACCGCTTTGCGGCTAATATATGACTCTCCTGCATGGGCTTAGTATAAGCCCTAAACATTGTCAAAGTGGATAAAACACCGAAAAATATTCGATGTTCTTCGGTAGATTCGGTGCTCATCCGTGTTTAATTTCCATGTTCCGAATTTCGTATAATGAAGATTAAACCTTATCGTATTGGGCAAATTATCGGAGCCGTTGTCCTTAATGCTTATATCTTAGCTTATATTCAAAATAAAGTAATATATCAAGGATTTTTTAAGAGCATCCCGGAACCGGTTTTAAATTGCTACGGCGGACCGCTCTCGGTTTTTGCTTGTCCAATGGGTTCTTTACAACAAATTATTGGTATTCACCGTATACCTTTTTTCATCATCGGATTTTTTATCATCATTGGAATAGTTATTGGTCGAATGGCATGTGCTTGGATTTGTCCATTCGGGCTCATCC
>JAOUPE010000414.1 GCA_029880025.1 Caldifarciminota bacterium | reverse complement strand
AATTGTACGAACAGGTTAAACGGGAAATGGGTCGAGATTTGGCTGAGTTCATCTCGGTTCAAATATCGTTACTTAAAGACCAGGACACATTGCAAAAAACCAAAGATTTTATCAAAGAAAATAAGTTAAATGCCGAATTCGCTTATTCCGAGGTTCAAAAAAGACTGGCTGCACCAGTGGCTGCCTCTTCGGTTGCTTTTTTCCGCGAACGGATTGCTGACATATTGGATGTTGCTAACCGGGTTTTAAGGAACTTATTACATGACGAGTTACCGCCAATTCATGAAATCGAGAAAGGTTCAATCATCATTGCCCATAACCTCTTGCCTTCGGAAGCAGCGCTTTTAAACCCCAATCAAGTATTAGGGGTAATAACTGAAACTGGCGGTAAAACTGCCCATACCGCAATCATCATTAAAGCCAAAGAGATTCCAGCCGTGATGGGAGTGGAAAATATCATAAAGCAAATCGAAAATGAGAAATCGGTCATTCTCGATGGCTTTCGAGGAATTGTAATTCTTGACCCAACCGACAAGCGTCTGGAATTCTATAAACAGGAGATCGAAAAATTTGACCGGCGCAAGAAACATTTCTTTCAGCTAAAAGAGGTTGACCCAATCACCAAGGATGGCAAGTATATTGACCTTTCGGCTAATATTGAATTCATCGCCGAATCTTATACGGCACAGCAATATGGCGCGCGCGGCATCGGTCTATTCCGGACCGAATATCTGTACCTGGCTAAACATCGTGCCCCAACCGAGGAAGAGCAATATCAAGTTTTTGCCGAAGTCGCCGCCAAAATGAAACCATATCCGGTAATCATCAGAACCTTTGACTTAGGCGGCGATAAGGTGATTCCTGGTTATATTGAGTCAAATCCATTTTTGGGCTGGCGAGCAATTCGATTCTGTTTCGATGATATAGAGCTTTTTAAGAATCAGTTGCGGGCAATTTTACGCGCCTCAGCGGTTGGAAATGTTAAGGTGATGTTTCCAATGGTCTCAACCATCGAAGAAGTGAAACGTGCCAGGCTATTGTTAAACGAAGCCCAAAAAGAACTCAAGGCAAAAAAAATTCCCTTCGATGACGAGATGGAAGTGGGAATAATGATTGAAATCCCTTCTGCCGCCCTGAAAGCAGATGCCTTAGCCAAAGAGTGTAATTTCTTCTCAATCGGTTCTAATGATTTAACCCAGTATACCCTGGCTGTGGACCGGACTAACGAACGGGTCTCAAGACTCTATGACCATCTCCATCCAGCGGTCTTAAGACTAATCAAGGATACAATTGAAGCAGCCCATCGCCATAATATCTGGGTCGGTCTTTGCGGCGAGTTTGCCGCCGACCCTTTGGGCATAATAATATTGGTCGGTTTGGGTATCGATGAACTTTCGATGACGCCGGTAAATATCCCGTTAGCCAAACAGATAATCCGGTCTTTAGATACGACCAAAGCAGCGGCAATCGCTGAGCATATTTTAAAATACAATACTCCTTTAGAAGTTACCCGTTATATCCAGAAAAATGTTGATATTCAAATAAAACAACTTTTGACAAAAACTTAATTATTAGATTTCAAAATGTTCGATTTAATCTACAAATTACCCGACCAGATTGAGGACGCCCGAAGAATCGCTAAAGATATAAAATTACCCGGATTGCCGATTCCTAAAAACATCGTAATCTCGGGTATGGGTGGTTCAGGCATTGGCGGTGAAATTCTGCAAAGTGTATTTTCCTATTATTCTGAAATACCGGTCTTGGTTGTTAAAGATTATGCTTTGCCAAAATTTGTTACGAAACAAACCCTATTTTTCACGGTCAGTTATTCCGGGAATACCGAAGAGACTCTATCTGCTTACCAACAAGCAAAAAAGACCGGCTGTAAAGTTATTTGCCTTACGAGTGATGGCAAATTATTAAATCGGGCAAAACGTCATAAAGACCTATTGGTGAAAATCCCGACCGGTTATCCGCCAAGATCCGCAATCGGTTATCTCTTTATTCCCTTCCTGGTGTTGCTGAACAAAATGGGCTTCATTAGAAATTTCGACCGCGAAATCAGCGAAACGATAAAGGTTTTAATCAGCCAGCGAAATTTCTATCAGAAC
>JAOUPE010000412.1 GCA_029880025.1 Caldifarciminota bacterium | reverse complement strand
TCGCAAAAAAGACAGACAGCGGACCTGGACTGGCAAATGGTCCCATCCAGATTGAGCGAGCATCAAAAGAAAGGACTGCCGGGTTATCTGGCTTTCTGCCAAAATGGATTATTTTGGCGATTATCGTTTCAAAGACATGTCCATATTCGGCAAAGTATTTTGGGAATATTCTCATCGCTATGAAATAAAATGGGATTATGCCAAAGGCGAAAACCGCCCTTTTAAGGATATTGTTGCCAAGTTTCTCTTTGAGGATTAATGTAATTAACCATAACCATAATGACATTATAATTGGAAATGAGAGAATAAAATATTTGCTTTGCAATGGTTCCCAAACAATGCCAGCAATTAACGGTAAAAAGATGAATAGCCAGAGATTCTTATAGAGTCGGATTTTAACTGGAGAGTTGTTCAGGATGAAGAAGATGAGTAAAAATAAGGCAAATAAGGAAAAGAAGAATTGAGTGAGATGCCAGGAAATCAAAGCTAGGGCAAGGCTTGCCCCGGCGAAGAATAGAAAAATATTTTTCTGCCAGATTTTGGGCTGCTTTTTAACCTGGTCATATTCCTGATTGGCTTTAAGGAATAAATAAAGAGATAGAAAGATGAAAGGCAAGGTGAATTCTTCACGCAGGTAATTACCGGTGATACGCCAAAAACTCGGGATTCCGATTGCATAAAATACTGCGGCGATTAAACCGCTTTCTTTTCTTCGCCACAAAGTTTTCCCTAATAAGAAGACAATTAGAACCGATAACGAAGAGAAGATACTGACAAAATATTTGACATAATCGGTAAAAGGAATTTTAGAAAATAGCAAACGATAAGAATTACCGATAACCCAATCCATGGTCAGATGAATTAATGTTCGAACTCTTAAACCTTCCGGATAAAGAACTTGCTTATCAATCACAGGTATTTTCTTGCCCTGACTATACATTTCAGCGTAATGGAATCTTAATGCCGCATCGGAGTAATATAATTTACCATCACCAAAATTATGGATTTTGATAAAGGAGTTTAAGCCAATAAAAAAAAGAACCAAAACGGCATAGATAATTGAGATAATTACACTTCTTTTAGATTTTGCCATTACTAATTCAAGTTAAATAATAATTTGTTCTTAGAACCGAGAAATAGTTTTATCCTCAGCAATATTGCGCTGCGACGTTGTATTTATTTCATCGCCTCAGCTTTTTTAAATTCACGGTTTAGGGCGAAATCATCCAAGGGGATTGAAGATTCACCAGCAGTTATCATTTCAGCCATAAATTTAGCCAAAGCCGGGCCAAACATAAAGCCATGACCACACATTCCAGCCGAAATGTAAAAACCTTTAATCGGGGTTCTATCAACAATCGGATTACCATCTGGTGTCATCTCATAACTGCCGGCCCATTGTCTTAAGACTTTTAGATTCTTGAGGGCAGGCACTAAACGAACCATCCGGCGCGGCATCTCGGTAAGGAATTCATCGGTGGCATCAACTCGTTCACCGGGCACAATCGGTTCCGGGGTATAACAACCGATGAAATGTCCGGTGCCATAATTCTGGACAAAATAACAACCATCTGAACGATAGTCCACTATCATCGGGTCAAATAGTCGTTCACAGGCTTCGGTAACCATTGATTCGTGTCGGTCCGGATATACAGGAATATCCAATCCTATCATTTTTCCAATGTTGCGGGCAAATGGTCCGGCCGCATTAAGAATTACTGGTGAATAGAATTCATCGCCTTTATGGGTGATTACCGACCTGACTTTATCGCCAGCAAGATTGATTTTCACAACTTCGGTATAATCGAAGATTTTACCCTTGAATCTTTTTATCCCATCAAGATAACCATAAGTAACTAAAAACGGATTGGCTTGACCATCAGTTGGACAATAGGCACTGCCGATTAACCCTTCCGGATTTAACCCGGGCACAATTTTTAAACATTCATCAACCGAAATGAATTCAACCGGCAAGCCGAATTTTTTCTGAATTGATATTGCGGATAAATAGTCGTTCTTTTTCTCTTCGGAATGGGCGAGGAATACATAACCACCCTGAAACCATTCAAACGGTTTGCCAAATTCTTGCTCAAGGGTTGAAAAGATTTTGATACTCTCTAACA
>JAOUPE010000411.1 GCA_029880025.1 Caldifarciminota bacterium | reverse complement strand
TTTGATAATGGTTAATCGGAACACGGTTACGAAGCACGTATCGTCAAACGCTAAACGTCATACGAAATGGGTAGCGATAAACGATTAACGAATGCTAAAAATATTGTTCGTAACACCATACTTATCTGTATTAATCCGTGGTTTATTTCGTGACTTTCGTGCCTTCGTGGTTAATCTTCATATAATATGAGAGAAAATCTTAATTACATCTTCTGGCCCAGCTCGATTGCGGTAATCGGTGCCTCAACCAAAAAAGGAAGTGTGGGCGAGGTTACTTTTGCTAATATCCTTCTTAACAGTTATACCGGTATTGTATATCCGGTGAATCTCACGGCAAGAAGTGTGATGGGAGTAAAGGCTTATCCTTCACTTATTCACATACCAGACCAGATTGATTTAGCCGTAATCATCGTTCCAGCCCACTTTGTTCCGGAAACGATTGAAGAGTGCGGCAGTAAAGGGGTAAAAGGTGCGGTAATCATCAGTGCCGGATTCAAAGAGATTGGTCAAAAAGGTGCGCAATTAGAAAAAAGAGTCAAGGAACTGGCAAGAAAATATAACATCTCTTTGATTGGACCAAACTGCTTTGGGATAATCAACACCGACCATCGAGTAAGATTGAATGCGACATTTGGTCGCGCCATGCCTGAACAAGGGAATATTACTTTTATTACCCAAAGTGGTGCGGTCGGTGTTACTGCTTTGGAATATGCCGAAGCCGAAGGAATTGGACTTTCTAAATTTGTTTCGATTGGCAATAAAGCCGATATTAACGAGAATGACCTTCTGGAGTATCTCAAAGAAGACGAACAAACCAGAGTCATTCTCTTATATTTAGAGGATTTAGTCGAACCACAAAAATTCCTTGAAACCGCGCGGTCAATTACCGAATCCGGAAAACCGATACTGGCGATTAAGGCGGGTCGAACCGTTGAGGGTGCCAAGGCGGCTTCTTCGCATACTGGTGCTTTAGCTGGTTCGGATGAAGCATACGATGCTTTCTTCCACCAATGCGGGATTATCCGGGTAGAGAACGTGGATGAACTTTTTGAATATGCCAAGGCTTTTTCCGGACAGCCAATTCCTCAGGACCGAAACATCGCAATTATCACCAATGCCGGTGGCATCGGTATCATGGCAACCGATTCGAGTATCAGAAATGGACTGAAGTTATCAAAATTTTCTGAAACAACAAGAAAAAAATTACACGCAATCCTACCTCCAACCGCGAGTCTCAATAATCCGGTTGATGTGATTGGAGATTCGGACGACAAGCGTTATGCCAATGCCTTGAAGATTATTCTTGAAGACCCGGCTATTGGTGGCGTAATTGCAATCTGGACCCCAACCCTGATGGCAGAAACTAAAACCGTAGCCGAAAAGATTGTAGAATTGGCGCCGAATTTTCCCAAGCCGGTTATGGGCTGTTTATTGTCCTTAGAAAATACTAAAGAAGTAATTCAGACTCTTTGGCAGGCAAAAATCCCTTATTATCCATTTCCCGAGATTGCGGCTAAAGCTTTAGCCATGATGTGCGATTTCAACGAATGGATGAGAAAACCGATTACCCAGGTTAAAGTCTTTGATGATGTAGATAAAGATAAAGTTAAACAAATCATCGCAAAAGCAAAAACCAGAACACCGGTTTCAATCTTAGAACCCGAAGGTTATCAGATTCTTACCGCCTATAAAATACCAGTTCTACCTTATGCTTTGGTAAAAGATGAAGAAGAGGCTGTAAAAAGCATAAAAGAAATAGGGTATCCTTGTGTGATAAAAATAGTATCACCGGATGTTCTTCATAAGACCGATGTTGGTGGGGTTATGGTTGATATCGAAACCGAAGAAGAGTTGAAAATAAAGTTCAAAGAATTACTCAGAAACGTAAAAAACAAAAAAGCCGAAGCAAGAATCGAAGGAGTCTTAATACAACCAATGGCTGGCTCAGGAGTAGAAACAATCATCGGTATCAAACGCGACCCGCAATTCGGTTCGCTAATTATGTTCGGTATCGGCGGTATTTATGTTGAGGTCTTTAAAGATGTTACGTTTCGTATCTGTCCGATAAGGGAATTAGCCGCAAAACATATGATTCAGGAAATTAAAGGCTATAAGATTTTACAGGGGTTTAGAGGA
>JAOUPE010000055.1 GCA_029880025.1 Caldifarciminota bacterium | reverse complement strand
CAAATACTGCTATTCCTTTATCATTATCGAGTGATTCCATTCGCCCCGGAATAACTTTAACCTTTTCAATTCCGGCTTTAATCTCGGACATTGGCATGTTATAGGCTAATCCTACACTGGCTGCGGCTAATAGATTATAAACGTTATGACTGCCAATCAGATGGAAATTAATCACCATCTCCTTCCCAGTAACATTCAGCCTTAACCTGGTGCCACCTGCCGATAAATTTAAAATTTTAGCGGTAATATCGGCTTGGTTTTTCATACTATAAGAAATGGTTCGTGCTTTCGTTATTTTCACTATTTCAGCCGATAACTCATCTTCTTGATTAATAATCGCAATCGCATTTTGTTCTAAACCAGAGAAGAGTTTTAACTTTGCCGCCTTATACGCTTCAATCGTTTTATGAAAATCGAGATGGTCCTGGGATAGATTCGTAAAGACCCCAATTTGAAAACGCAGTCCATAGACCCGATTCAATTCCAAGCCGTGCGAGGATACTTCTAACACACAATACTTAATTTTCTTTTGCCAAAGTCCTGATAAAATCCTAATGATGTCTAAACTCTCCGGTGTTGTATTTTCCGCTTTGAGCCAGTTCTCACCGTCAAAATGTCGGATGGTCCCCAAAAGACCGGCGGTTTTTCCCGCGTTATCCAATATTGATTTGACTAAGTAAGCTGTGGTTGTTTTGCCGTTGGTTCCTGTGATACCGATGAGTTCAACTTTTTGGGATGGGAAATCGTAAAATCGATTGGCGAGTTCGGCTAAAAAGACCTTTGGATTTTCGACTTGAATAATGGTTGCCATCGGGTTCTGTGTCAGGGGCGGTTCAGAAGTAGCTACTGCGACCGCACCGTTACTTATCGCTTCGGCAATAAATTCTTTTCCCGAAGTCTTACTCCCATCAATCGCTACGAAAAGGAAATTGGGTTTTATTTTTTGGGAGTGATAAGACACACCGGAAATATTTATCTTATCATCACCAATGATTTTATTAATCCGGAGACCCTGGATTAGTTCATCGAGTCGCTTCGGCATTTAATCCACCCCAATCTAAACCTCACTGCTTGGTCAGCTTTATTTTCCATCCATTCGCCAGCTCACTGCTTTGAGTAGATTCGGATGGTCGATTCTTAACCAAATCTCGCAATTCAATTTGCTTCAGTCGGATTATTCTGGTTGCAATATTTCTAAACAACGGACCGGTTACATCTCCGGCAAACCGGGTCTGGATACTCCTTTTTGGTTCATCAATCAGAATCGCAACAAGATATTTTGGTGTAGCTTTCGGAAAGAATCCAATAAAAGTCATCAATGACTTCTCGGATGAATACCTGCCATTTTCTAATTTCTGGGCAGTTCCAGTTTTTCCACATACTTCATAGTCATCTAAAGCCGCTTTCACCCCAGAACCCTCGGTTACCACACGGGCGAGAATCTCTTTTATTAAATGTGCGGTTGGAATATCAAGCGCCTGGCGCACTTCGGTTCTCTTCCCTCGATAGACAACGGTTTGGGAAGAGTTTAGGATTTCCTTTACAATGTAAGGTTTCAGTAAAATACCGTCATTTGCCACTGTCAAGTAAGCATTGGCTAATTGCAACAGATTAACTCTTAGTCCTTGACCAAACGAATTATTAGCAAATCTTAATGCCCGCTTCAAGCGTCTTGGTTTGTCAAGACAACCATCGGCTTCACCGGGCAATTCGATTCCGGTCGGCAGGGTAAATCCTAATTTCCGGGCAGTCAGATAAAAATCTGTCGCACTCAATTTTTGTGAGAGCAAACTAACGCCAATATTGGAAGAATGGATGAAAATTTCTAGGAAATCAATAATCTTAGCTTTGTGGCTATCTTTAATCTTTTTACCGGAAACCACAATATAGCCTTGGGATACATCATATTGCTCTTTTAACAATCGTTCACGGTTTTGACTTTCAAGGGCAGTAGCTAAGATAACCAGTTTAAATGATGAACCGGGTTCGAACTCAGATGTTATGGCATAAGGCGTCCAGCGGTTCGAATTATATCTTTGATAACGGTTAGGGTCAAAATCCGGGTAATCAACCATTGCCAGAATCTCACCGGTCCAAACATCCAAAACTAAGACCGAACCAAAGATTGCCTTGTTCACTTCAACCCATGATTTTAGTTCTTGGTAAGCTATTTGTTGAATGTCTAAATCCAAAGTTAAGAGAATATCGCAGCCAGGATTTGAAGCTTCGATTGGATGGGATGGGTGAGGATAGAGATTACCCAGCCCGTCTCTACCCAGAACCATCCGGCCTGGTTTGCCGCTAAGGATTGAATCGAATTGGAATTCAATTCCAGCCCAACCTTTTTTTATACCAGGTTTAGTGCTTCCGACAAAACCAACTGCACTGGCTAATAAATCACGAAATGGGTAGTATCGACTCTTATCATCGACTACCGAGATTGCATCCGAGAGTGCTGCTTTTTTAAGTTCTTCTTTTAATTTCCTGCCGACCTTATAATCGAGCTGCTTCCAATACCAGAAGAATCTTTTTTTGGCTAAAAGTTCGCGATGAGTTTTTTTGTAATTTTTGACCCCGCATTTGGCTAATATCGCAGCTGCTTGATTTTTATTCTTTAAATATTGGGGGAGCACCGAGACCGAAAAGCAAGAACGATTTAAAGCAAGACAGCGACCAGCCCGGTCAAAAATTTGTCCTCTGGGCGCTAATAATTCGACTTCTATTTCATGCAGCCCTTTTGCCCGCTTTTCATATTTTTTACCCTTTACGACTTGTAGAAAGAATACATAGACCAAACCAATCGTCCAAAATCCAATCAGTATTTTCTTCACAATGCGGAGCCGATTTATCTCATGCATTTCGTCTTCTTATTTTTTCTTGCTTAAATTTTTATTTGCCATCGAAGTCAAATTTTCCGATAATCGATTCGAACTATCGGTCGGAGTAAAGGTTAAGCCTAAAGCAATAGCCTTAGTTTCAATAGTTGAATAACTATAAGCCTTAGCTGCCTCGATTCGCAACTGTTCGAGTTGTTCACCCAAGAGTTTTTTTTCTTCTTCCAGGTCGGTAATCTGTCGGGTCATTCGAAAACTTCGATTATGGGCACATAAGTAGAGAATTGGAATTGAAGCTAAAAAAATCAGAATTAAAATTTTCTTCATCGTTTAATTGAGCTTAACCGCTGCTCGTAAACGAGCACTATGGGCGGCTGGATTTTGGCAAATTTCTGCTTGGTCTGGCAGCAATGGTTTCCTGGTAATGATCGCTAACTCCTTTTTTTTAGCCAATTCGCGAAAAGCCTGTTTCACAATACGGTCTTCCAAAGAGTGGTAAGACAAAACGACAATCCTGGCTCCTGGCGCCAGTAGTTTTAATGCGACCGCTAACCCCTTTTTCAGATTATTCAATTCGTCGTTGACGGCAATTCTGAATGCCTGAAATGTCCGCTGCAATGCTTTCTTCCTAATCGGTCTCGGTTTTCCCTTTAATTGGGCTTCAATCAAGTCGGTTAATTCACGAGTCTCATTTAGTGCATAACGTTTTAAAGAAATCGCCCGGGCAATCCGTTGGTAAAATCTCTCTTCACCGAATTCGCGCAAAATTCTTTTTAATTCCGGCAAAGATGAACGCCGAATAATATCAACCGCCTTACGATTCGAAGCTTGACCAAACCTCATATCTAAAGGTCCGTTCAAATCATAGGAGAATCCACGCTGCGGAGTTCGGATTTGGTGATATGAAACACCCAGATCAAACAAAACACCCATTAGCTTAAGATTGTGACACTGAGGATAACCTGATACTTCGCTTAATATAGGTTCTAATTGAGTAAAGTTATTACAAAAGAGTCGAAAATTTGAGTAATGGTTTAATCTTAACTGACTGTAAGATATCGCAGCTGGGTCAAGGTCGATTCCGACTAAGAAACCATTTTCAAGGATAGAAAGAATCGCTTCGGCATGTCCCCCACCGCCTAAGGTAGCATCAACAAAAATTCCATTTTTCGGGGCAAGGAATTGTATCACTTCTTGCACCATAACTGGTTGATGGAAGATTACCAAATCTTTAGCCATTGATTTTTGATTTTCATCTTTATTTATCGGTTCGATTAAAACCGCCTTGATTTGTGAGCAGCCAAAATCGCTGGCTGTGTTTTTCGCCGAATTCATATCTAAACTCATTCTGTTTCAGTAAACATTTCAGGACCATCGAGCAAATCGGCGGCGTATTTTTCCTGATTTTCCTCAAATTCTTTTTGTAACTTGTTAAAGGTCTCTGGGTTTGCTATCACAAAATGGCTGCCGCCGCCAAAAATCACCACTTCGTTACTAATTCCGGCAAAATCCAGAAGCTCTTTTGTAATGCTTATCCTGCCCTGGGCATCCATAATCGCTTCATTAGCATTAGCTGCCATACCCCAACGTAGGATTCTTGATTCTCTTTTATTTATCGAAAGTTTAGGCAGGGCACCACCCACGAATTTTTTCCAAACTGACAGGGGGTGGATTATAATTGTTCTGTCATGGCCTTTATTAAGGACAAGTCTGCCATTAGACTCTTGGGGAAGGGCCTTACGGAAACAATTCGGGATGGCAACCCTGCCTTTATGGTCTACCGAATACAAAAAATGTCCAAAAAATGCAGTCACCACTTGACTCCAATTCTCACCACAATAACCCACAATATCAAAAATTCAGAAGTTGTCAAGGAAAATTTTTGTGTCGCACAAAGATTTTTAAGTTATGCAAATAAAAGAACTTAATTTACTAAATTTAATAAAAAATCTGTTGTTTTAAGAATAATCGTTTTTATCTTGAAAATTTATCTTTTCCCCACTAGAAATGGATAAAATCTAACAAAATTCCCCACTGCATATGGTATTTATTTAATTGAAACCACGCAAGATATAGTATTATCCCATTTTTGAATTGAAAATTTGAAAAGAATTTAACCCTCTAAAATCATCTTTAGAATTAACAACAACTTAAGATACAAATTTTCAACAAGTTATTAATAATTAAATATTTTGACTCCAGAAACAGTAGTTTTATACTATTTCTGGAGTCAAACTTGGTTTTTACTGGTTAAAAGTGGGGAATAAACCCTAACTTTCAAATTTATTCGGATTTAGCCGAGCTGCCTCCAGGTTTAGAGTCTATCCACTAATTCTATTCTTTTTATAGCTCTTCCAACAGACCGGTAAATGTGTCGTGGTGTCCTTCTTCGTCTTCTAATATTCCTTGGAACAACTTCTTAGTTGTCTCGTCGTCTTCTTTACGAGCAGTAGCGATTAACTGTTTATATAGTTTTATCGCGCCTTCTTCGTCCTTTTTATCCTGTTCCAGCATCTCTTTTAACTCTTTGCCGATAAAGATGGGTTCAGGCTTGGTGGTCGGGATTCCACCCAGGTAAGACAGTCTTTCGGCAATCGCTTCGGCATGTTTCATTTCGGCTATTCCTATCTTCTTCAGTTCGTCTTTAACCGCAAAACCCTTAGTCCCTTTCCATAAAACGTGTTGCCACATATATTGAATCGCCACCTGCAGTTCTCGGGCGATTGCTTTATTTAGCATTTCCATTAGTTCTTTTGATGCCATTTTGCCTCCTTTTATTTATTCTACTTTTAAATCCATTGAACCTGTCCATAACCCATGGATATTGCAATAAGAATAGGCATAAACCGTTCCGGATTTTTCGGTTTTAAATATTGCGGTTATTTCTGGATGGGTATAGACAGTACTGGTATTAGGTCCTTGGGTTGAGGCACCATGCGCCAAAAATTCAAATCTTCCCAGATGATAGGGAAATTTTTCGCCGTCTGGGAAGAAAAGAACCTCAAGCCAGACAATATGGTGTTCGGTTGTATTCGGATGAGCGATTTGTTTGCCAACCGTCACGCTCATCTTTATGTTTTCACCTTTTTTTACTTTTGCCTCCATTTCAATCACCGGCACATGCTTTTCTGCTTTCCAATCTGCGGTTTGGAAAAGTTCTCCAATTTGTTTCATTTTCGCCCCCTTCTATAAAAGTTTATGTTCTTTATGCTTTTTAAGGATATCACCAGCCAATCTATTCAACTGTTTAAAATCATCCGCTCTTGGATATCCTTTAATTACAACCGGTTGCAGCAATTCCACCTTAAGATTGGTTAACATTCCAGTAATCTGCTCCAGCATCTTACCGCCCCAGCCATAAGAACCGATGACTGATGCGAATCTAACCTTAGGTCTTAAGGCATTAGCCAGATAAGTAGCATATACTGCAGCTGGATGTGGACCAACCAGAACCGTTGAAGAACCAATCACGATTGTTGCGGTATCGACCAATGATATTGCCAGTTCTCCAATATCGGTCTTGGTCAGATTAAATGGTTTTACATTAATATCTCTTTGCATTAAAGCATCAACAAAATAATCAACCATCTTTCTGGTGCTGCCGTGCATTGAAACATAAGGTATAACTACCTCATTTTTCACATCATCTGAAACCCATTCCTTATAGGCTTCGATGATAAATTCTGGTCGATTATAGATTGGACCATGACTCGGTGCAATCATATTGATTTCGTATTTACTCAATTTTTCCAGATGTTTCTTGATATTATTCCGAAACGGCATCATGATCTCAGCATAATAACGTTTTGCCGATTCATAAACCCCTGGTTCATGAGTAGCATACATATCACTGGTTGCTAAGTGTGAACCAAAAAAGTCACAAGGAAATAAAATCTTATCTTCTTTTAAATAGGTAAGAAGAGTCTCGGGCCAATGTACCCAGGGTGCAAAGATAAATTCAAGGGTTCGATTGCCCAAAGATAAAGTTTCACCATCGTTGATGGTTATAAATTTATCCTGAGGAATTAAAAGCAAATCAACCAGCATATCCCGGCATTTAGCATTAGTTACCACTTTTGCCATAGGATAATGTTCTAATACTTTAGGGATTAGACCTGAGTGGTCCTGTTCAGCATGATGGGAGACCAAATAGTCTATGTGTTTAATACCTAATCGCTTAAGATTATCGATATGTTCCGGTTCTTTGGTTGGGTCAACCGTATCGATTAAAGCGGTCTTTTCACTACCTTTAATCAGAAAAGAGTTATAGCTTGTGCCGTCTGGAAGTGGTATAAGCTCATCGAATAATCTTCGGTCCCAGTCGATTGCGCCTACGGTAAAAATATCCTTGTTTATTTCTCTAATTGTCATATCTACTCTACTTTTTCGAACTTATCTTTACCCACACCACAGACTGGACATACCCAGTCATCAGGGAGTTCATCAAATGGGGTATTAGGTTTTATACCTGAATCCGGGTCACCAATTTCCGGGTCATAGATATAATCACAAACTGTGCAGCGATACTTTGTCATATTCTTCTTGTCCGAATCATTCCCGGCTTGAGTCGGTTTCTTCTCAGCTTTAAAATAGGTCGGTGCATTCTTAGCTGTTTTCCCCTTAATTACTTTGTGATAATAATCATAAGTCATTGGTTCGGCGTCGCTAATCATTTCAGCCGCAACCGCTTTTCCCAAAAAAATCGTGTGGGTTCCAACATCCACACTATTAGTCAGTTCGCATTCGATATAGCCGACTGTGTTATCCAGGACAACCGGTGCACCGGTGTTACCGACTTTATATTTAACATCTTTAAATTTATCGATTGCCCGTCCTGATTTAAAGCCAAATTGACCAACAAAATTCAAAGTTGCTGCTTGCGACAGGATAGAAATAGTAAAGACTTTACTGTCTTTGATATATTCATGGGTAAGGTTTTGCTTATTAATCGTTATTGCCATGGCAATCGGTTCAGCCGTAATTTGCATCCCGCAATTGGCAATTTGACCATTTAATTTGTCACCTTTTTTCGAGCTAACGATATAAAGCCCATAACTGATTTTAGTAAAAGTCTGCAGGTTCATTATAAAGACGAATAGCTGCGAATTTCACGAATATTTATTTTTTTTGCCTTTATTCGGCTTATCATTGCCAGTAAAATTTTAGACTCTTTTCTAACCGTTAGGTTTCAGTTATTTATTCACATCAAGCATACAATAAATATTCAAGGTGTCAATCTTTTTCATAAAAATTCTAATTGCTATAGAATTATAGGAAACCTCAAATTATCTTATCGAGAGGCATTTTAAAGTCTTGTCCATTCAACTGACTAATGGATTCGGACCAAAAAGTACTGCCGGCTCTTAAATACATGAGAATTGTTCCCAAAGCTGGATTTTTTCACTGTTTTCTAAAAAATGAATATAACAAATGACTTTAATGATAGTCCAATCCTTTCGGCTACTTCTTTCTGGGACAGACTGGTTTTTTACGGATTTTACCTAAAAGTTCAGCCATTTCTTTGGTAAAAACAAACATAGAAAAAGATTAGTTATAACTAATGCTTCTATCAATCCAAATTTTCTCCTATATATTTGATTTTTAATATTTTATATTTAATTTTCCTCAGGGAGGGGGTACCGTCTAGGGGGTGGTCTCCTAAGTAGCCTCGGAGGCAGACTCGGGAGTAGCCTCGGAAGCAGACTCCAGAGCAGCCTCGGGAACAGACTCAGGAGCAGACTGGGAGGCAGACTCGGAGACAGACTGGGGAGCAGACTCA